>CAZMNG010000050.1:5849-11740 GCA_964567505.1 uncultured Chthoniobacterales bacterium | reverse complement strand
CGGAGTTTCGATGCCGAGCCAGTACTCCTCCCGGGGCAGTCTGGATGACGCAGCGGGCTTGGCCGGAAACCTCGGCATCGTCCGGCACGTGATTTCGATCAAGGAACCGTTCGACGTTCTCAAAGAGCAGTTCAAAGAAGTCTTTGCCGGCAAAACCGAAGACACGACCGAAGAGAACATGCAGTCCCGGTTACGCGGGCTCATTCTGATGTCGATGTCGAACAAGTTCGGTCACTTGCTGCTGACGACCGGGAATAAAAGCGAACTGGCGGTTGGTTACTGCACGATCTACGGCGATATGTGCGGCGGGCTTGCGGTAATCAGCGATGTCCCGAAGACAATGATTTACCGGCTTGCACACTGGGTAAACCGCGAAAAGGAGGTCATCCCGCAAGCCTCAATCACGAAGCCACCGAGTGCCGAATTGAAACCGGACCAGAAGGACCAGGATACGTTACCGCCTTACGACCTGCTGGACGAAATTCTTGCGCTATACGTTGAGGACCACTTGAGTCCGGAAGATATCGCGAAGCGCGGATTTGAGCCTGGCATCGTTCGCTGGATCCAGCACCGGGTAGACATGAACGAGTACAAACGCCGTCAAGCAGCTCCCGGCCTGCGCGTCACAAGCCTCGCGTTCGGCATCGGGTGGCGCATGCCCATCGCACAGCGGTACCTCCGTTGATTGCCTGTTAATGAAAGAATATCTCATTTCGCGCCAGAAAATGGTCGAGGCAGCCCTTGACCGGTATTTGCCCAAGCCGACGGTAAAGCCTCATACAATCCACAAGGCGATGCGGTATAGCCTGTTCGCCGGCGGCAAACGGCTCAGGCCCATCTTGTGTTTGGCCGCCGCGGAGAGTTGCGACGGAGACGCTGTTTCTGCGTTGCCGCTGGCGTGCGCGGTCGAGTGCATCCACACCTACTCGCTCATCCACGACGACTTGCCGTGCATGGACGACGACGATCTGCGGCGAGGGATGCCAACTTCCCACAAAGTATTCGGCGAAGGAATCGCTGTGTTGGCTGGAGACGCGCTGTTGACAATTGCCTTTGAGATTGCCGCCGAGGTACCGGGTTGGCCGCGATATCCGCTGAAGCAGATCGTCCAGGAACTCGCAGTCGCCGCCGGGAGCCGGAAATTGATCGCCGGTCAGGTCGTCGATCTGGAAAGCGAAGGCAAACGTGTTGCGTTGCCGCTGTTGCGGTTCATCCACGAATCCAAGACCGCCGCGCTGCTGCGGGCGACGATCCGGCTCGGGGCGATGAGCGCAAACGCCACTCAAGCGCGCCTCGAAAACCTGTCCAAGTTCGGCATGGCGCTCGGGCTCGCGTTCCAGGTAATCGACGACATTCTGGACGTCACACAAAACTCTGAGACCCTCGGCAAGAGCGCCGGAAAAGATCTTGCCGCCGAGAAAGCAACCTATCCGGCAGTGATCGGGCTGGAGGAATCGCGCAAAGTGGCAAAGAACTTAACAGAGGAAGCGCACCGATCGCTGCGGCCATTCGGGCGGAAAGCCGATATTCTGCATGGCATTGCGGATTATCTGCTGGATCGGGAATATTAGCCTGAATATGAAAAACTATTTGTCAGTCCTGGCACGCTATGGCACTGTCGTGCCTTTTCGAATTAAGGATTGACCATGGCGTATGCGATCATTCGTTCCGGGGGTAAACAATACCGAGTGAGCCCCGGGCAAACTATAGCAGTTGAAAAACTTGGAGCAGAGGCTGGCGAAAAGGTTACATTTGCGAATGTTTTGTTGCTGGCCGATGGCGCGACCATCACCGCCGGCGACCCGACCGTTTCCGGGGCGACAGTGACCGGCGAGGTGGTTGAACAGTTCAAAGATAAAAAAGTGATCGCGTTCAAGTTCAAGCGGCGCAAGGGCTATCACCGAACGGTGGGGCATCGAAGAGCGTTGACGCGGGTCAAGATCGAAGCGATCGGATAGCAGTCACAACCAATTTTGTAGAAACGGATTTTTCTATGGCTCACAAAAAAGGGCAGGGCAGCGTCAAGAATGGGCGCGACAGTGTCAGCAAACGCCTGGGCGTGAAAAAGTTTGGCAGCGAACAGGTCGTAGCTGGAAACATTATCGTGCGACAGCGCGGAACGAAGTTTTTGCCTGGTAAGAATGTTGGGTTGGGTCGCGACTACACCATCTTCGCTCTCGTAAACGGGATTGTACGTTTTGACAGAAGCGGACGCCGAGTCAATGTCGAACCAATCGTAACGGCGCAAATAGGTTCGACGGCCTAGTCCGGCAATCGATATTCCCTCCCGACGGAAAAAGCGCCTCGGACCTTGAGGCGCTTTTTTTGTTTCTTACCGGTGTATGTTCAACGTTGTGCTGGTCGAACCCGAAATTCCGCCGAATACCGGTAACGTCGCAAGGTTATGCCTCGCGACGGGAAGCAGGCTTCACCTGGTGGAACCGCTCGGATTCTCGATCGACGATCGCCAGCTTCGGCGTGCTGGAATGGACTATTGGCATCAGGTGGACCTGATGTCCTGGAAAAGTCTGACGGAATTTGAGACGGCAACGCGCTCCCCTGCGCGCCGCTTCTTGCTGACGACGAAGAGTGAGCGAAAATACTGGGATGCGAAATTTTGTCACAATGATTATCTGGTTTTTGGTCGGGAAACAAAAGGTCTGCCGGAGAGGCTAATTTTGTCAGAGTCAGAAAATTGTCTAACCATCCCGATGGCGCCGGGAGCGCGCAGTTTGAACCTGGCGACCGCAGTGGCGATCGTGCTGTTCGAAGGTGTGCGTCAGCTGCAATCGGATCGTGAATAGTCAGCCACAACTTACGGCCAGAGATCTGCATCGCTCTTTTAAGATCGGTCCGCGAAAGATTGAAGTGCTTCGAGGAATCAGTCTGGACGTTCGCCGCGGGGAATCGGTCTTCCTGTGCGGCGTATCCGGTGCCGGCAAGACAACCCTGCTCTATACCCTTGCCGGATTGGAGAGACCGGAATCCGGCGAAGTGATGTTCGAAGGACATCGACTTTACCGCAATGGATTTTCGGCGGATGCGAAGGTTCGAAACGAAAAAATGGGGTTCGTGTTTCAGAGTTACTTTTTGCTGCCGGAATTAACCGCTCTGGAGAACGTCCTTGTTCCCTCGCTGATCCGGAACAAGCAACAGCTCGGAAGCGCGGTCGACCATCTTCAGCGTGTCGGTCTCGCGGAACGGATGAACCACTTACCAAGTGAGTTATCTGGCGGTGAACAACAGCGAGTCGCGATTGCACGCGCGTTGATCAATGATCCCGCAATTATCTTTGCCGACGAACCAACCGGCAATCTCGACACCGCGAACGGGCATGCGATCATGGAATTGCTGCTTGCTTTGGCCAGAGAGAAGCAGAAAACATTGGTAGTCGTGACTCACGATCAACGGCTTGCGTCGGCGGGTGACCGGCGCATTGATATCCGAGACGGGTTGCTTACGAACTAGGGACTGACCCCACAGACTATGAACCTCAAAATCTATATCGACGGAGAATTTTACGACCAATCCGAGGCGAAGATTTCCGTATTCGACCATGGCCTGCTCTACGGCGATGGGGTGTTTGAGGGGATTCGATTTTATAACGATCGCGTATTCCGGCTCGATGAACACATTGACCGGCTCTGGGACTCGGCCAAAGCGATTGCCCTGGAACTCCCGGTATCGAAACCGGAGCTTGTCGCAGCGACGCTCGAGACGATCCGTCAAAACGGTCTTCATGATGGCTATATCCGACTTGTCGTGACGCGAGGTGTCGGGTCGCTGGGGTTGAGCCCTGATTCCTGCCGGCGTCCAAGTATCATCGTCATCGCCGCCACGATCGCTCTGTATCCGGAGGAGCTATACCATAAAGGTTTGACGATGATCACTTGTTCGACCAGGCGAACATCTCCAGCCGCTCTGAACGCGCGGGTTAAATCGTTAAATTACCTGAATAACATCATGGCGAAGCTCGAAGCCCAGAGCGCGGGCGCCGGCGAAGGCGTGATGCTGAACGAGGAAGGCTACGTTGCGGAGTGTACCGGCGATAACATTTTTATTGTCAAGAATGGCCAGATCTCGACGCCGCATCCGAACTGCGGGATGCTAGCCGGCGTGACGCGCGCCGTGGTGTTCGAACTGGCCGAGAAATTGAATATCCCGACGCGCGAGCACAACCTCACACGGTACGATATTTATATTGCAGACGAATGCTTCCTTACCGGAACGGCGGCGGAAGTCATTCCGGCGGTCCAATTGGACAAGCGATTAATCGGCAACGGGCAACCGGGGCCAATTACGCTTATGTTGGTTGATCGGTTCCGCGAGTTGACACGCACAACCGGCGCTCCGATCTATCAGTAGTGCACTTTAGCGACGACAAGACAGGTCGAATAAAGGGAGTAAATAGATAACAGGCATGATTTGTGACGTCTGCAAAACAAACACTGCGACAGTTTACCTGACGCAGATCGTCGACGGGAATATGAAGAAAGTCAATCTTTGCGAGTCATGCTCCAAAGATAAAGGTGTCTCCGACCCCACAGGTTTTGCTCTCGCCGATCTTCTGCTTGGACTCGGCGAAACGCAGCAAGTCGAACCGGCCGTGGCGACGGAGCATTGCCCGGTGTGCGGATTTACACAGGCTGACTTCAAAAAGACCGGCCGGCTCGGGTGCAGCGAGTGTTATGGCACTTTCTCTGACGGATTGGCTTCGCTGATCAAAGCGATGCACAAAGGGACCAGGCACACCGGCAAAGTCCCTGCTCGGCTCTTTAGAGGCATCGTCCGGTCCGATCGATTGAATGAACTGAAACGGCACTTGGAGGAGGCGGTCTCAAAAGAGGATTACGAGTCAGCTGCAACGATCCGGGATGAGATTCGTCAACTGGAGCTTGAGGAGGATCATTAACATGAAAATCGGGTGGATCTTGAAATCGCGCGGCGAATGGATGTCGTCCGAGGGCGGTCATCACCCGATCGTCATCAGCAGCCGCGTCAGATTGGCACGCAATCTTGCCAAAATGCCTTTCCCGGGCTGGGCAAAAAAAACTGAACGAGTCCGGATCCTGGACGAGATCAAACCGGAAGTGGAGAACCTGGCGCAGATGCGCAGTTCGTTCTCAGAACAATTGAACGAACTCTCCGCGATGGAAAAGCAGGTGCTGGTGGAACGGCATCTGATCAGCCGTGAACACGCCGCAAAAGGAATGGGCAGCGCAGTTGCGATCAATCCGAATCAGACGATCAGCATCATGATGAACGAAGAAGATCATCTGCGCATGCAGGCGATGACTTCCGGCCTGGATTTGCAAAAAACGTTTCGGCTGATCGACGAGCTGGACACGGCGCTGGAGGCCCATCTGGATTTTGCGTTTGACCCTGAACTCGGCTATTTGACGGCCTGTCCGACCAACGTCGGCACGGGGATGCGGGCCTCCGCGATGGTTCATCTCCCAGGGCTCGTGCTCAGCGAACAGATCAACCAGGTCATCAACTCGATCAACAAGATCGGCTTGGCGGTGCGCGGTTTGTACGGCGAAGGGACCGAGGCAATGGGCAACCTTTTCCAGGTCTCGAATCAGACGACGCTCGGTGAAAACGAAACGCAAATTATCGAACGCCTCAACAAGGTGATCGAGACATTGATCCAGCGCGAGAACCAGGCTCGCGAGAATCTCCTTGAAACAAAGCGCACGATGCTGATGGACCAGATCGGGCGCGCGTACGGTATTCTCACGCACGCATTTTCGATTTCTTCAAAGGAAGCATTAAACTTGCTGTCTGTTATGCGCCTGGGGATTGACTTGGAGTTTTTCCCGGAAGAGGGTCGGGTACTTACAACCGCATTGTTGATGGAAACACAGCCGGCACATCTTCAGCAGATTTCC
>CAZMNG010000050.1:0-5839 GCA_964567505.1 uncultured Chthoniobacterales bacterium | reverse complement strand
GCCGAAGAGCGCGACCATTTACGCACCGACATCGTCCGGGAGAAGTTGAAAAACTTTCCTAAACCAAACAAAAAAAAGTTGCCGGGCAGTCAGGCGGAGGGCTCGGCATCGGAAGCGCAATGATGAATAACTTTACTCCACGTGCCCAGCAGGTCCTGGCTCTCGCCCGTAAAGAGGCGGATCGGTTCAACCATAACTATGTCGGAACTGAGCATCTTTTGCTCGGGTTGATCAAACTTGGACAAGGCGTTGCAGTTAATGTACTTCAAAAAATGGGGCTCGACCTGGAGACGGTGCGGATGGAAGTTGAAAAACACGTCGGGTCGCATCCAGAGACGAAGATGGTTGGGAACATTCCTTATACGCCGCGCGTAAAGAAGGTGCTCGCACTGGCCGGCAAGGAAGCCAAAGCGCTCAATCACTCTTACGTAGGCACGGAACACATTTTGCTGGGGCTATTGCGCGAGGGAGAAGGTGTGGCGGCGCGAGTCTTAAAGAGCTTGGAAGTTGATATCGAACGAACTCGAAACGAAATCTTAAAAGAATTGGATCCGAACTTCACACCGCCTGAGAGCGACGCCGAACCGCCGCAGGAAGGCAACAAGAAAGATGTTAAGACGCCCGCCTTGCGTGCGTTTGGTCGCGATCTGACCGAATTGGCGAAAAAGGGAGAACTGGACCCGGTCATTGGTCGCAAGAACGAAATCGAACGCGTGATCCAGATCCTCTGCCGGCGCACCAAAAACAATCCCGTGCTGCTCGGGGAAGCCGGCGTCGGAAAGACCGCGATCGTTGAAGGGCTCGCCCAGGAGATCGGCACTGGAAACGTGCCGGAGCTTTTGCGGGATAAACGAGTGATCACGCTCGACCTAGCTCTGATGGTTGCCGGCACGAAGTATCGCGGGCAGTTTGAGGAACGGATCAAAGCGGTCATGGACGAAATCCGGCGATCCAAGAACGTGATCCTGTTCATCGACGAGCTGCACACAATCGTCGGGGCCGGCTCCGCCGAAGGCGCAATGGACGCCTCAAATATCATCAAGCCTGCGCTCAGTCGAGGCGAACTTCAGTGCGTCGGTGCAACGACCCTGAACGAATACCGCAAATATATTGAAAAGGATGCGGCTCTGGAGCGGCGATTCCAGACCGTCAAGGTCGAAGCGCCTTCGCCGGATGAGGCGGTGGAAATTCTGCGCGGTTTGCGTCCGAAGTATGAAGCGCATCACAAAGCGCGTCTGACGGACCAGGCGCTCGATGCCGCTGTCCGCCTCTCTGATCGCTATCTGACCGGGCGTTTCCTGCCGGACAAAGCGATCGACGTAATGGATGAGGCTGGTGCACGCGCCCGGATCAATGCCATGACACGGCCGCCGGATGTCAAAGAGATCGAAAAAGACATCGAAACGATTCGTGCCGATAAAGAGGCCGCGATCAAAGCACAGGATTTTGAGAAAGCAGCCTCATTGCGGGATCTCGAAAAGCAGACCAAAGACAAACTTGAGCGCATCCTGGCCGAGTGGCGTGACCAGCGTGAAGAACGCGAGGTGATCGTCACTGAGGACGACATCATGCACATTGTCTCCAAATGGACCGGCGTGCCGCTGAACCGGATGGAGCAGAAGGAGGCCCAGAAACTTCTGAAGATGGAGGACGAACTCCGGACTCGGGTGATCGGTCAAACCGAAGCGGTCGTTGCGATCAGCAAAGCACTGCGCCGCTCCCGTGCTGACCTGAAAGATCCACGGCGTCCTATTGGTTCGTTCATTTTCCTGGGACCGACCGGGGTGGGTAAAACGTTTCTTGCGCGCTCCCTTGCCGAATTCATGTTTGGAGACTCGGACGCGTTGATCCAGATCGACATGTCTGAGTACATGGAAAAATTCACCGCCTCGCGCCTGATCGGGTCGCCTCCCGGGTACGTCGGATACGAGGAAGGTGGCCAGCTCTCTGAAGCGGTCCGCCGCCGGCCCTATTCGGTCGTACTGTTTGACGAAATCGAGAAAGCCCATCCGGACGTGATGCACCTCCTGCTGCAAATTCTGGAAGAAGGCAAAGTCACGGACAGCCTCGGCCGCAAAATCGATTTCCGGAACACGGTGATCATCATGACCTCAAACGTCGGCGCCGAATTAATCAAGCGCCAGACCTCGCTTGGATTCGGTGCAAGTTCCGGAACTGAGTCGTACGAGCAGATGCGCGACAAGATTCTTGAGGAATCGAAGCGGACCTTCAAACCGGAGTTTCTGAACCGTTTGGATGACATTATCGTCTTCCACACTCTTGGTCGGGAGGATCTGGCGAAGATTGTTGAGCTTGAAGTCGCTAAGGTTGTCGGGCGTGTTGGAACGAAGGCGATCAAAGTTCAGCTCGATTCGTCGGCGGTCGAATTCCTGATCGACAAAGGTTACGACCCGACCTACGGCGCCCGCCCGATGCGGCGTGCAGTCGAGAAATATCTCGAGGACCCCCTTGCCGAAGAGCTGTTGCGCGGCAATATCAAACCCGGTGACACTATCGACGTCTTTGCTGCGGGCGAATCGCTCGAGTTCAGGTCCGTTCACGCCGAGCCCAGCCCGGCCACCGCCTAGTCAAAAAATTCACGAGCCTGGCGACTCCGGTGATTGGTGGAGTAATGGGTCGGTTTGCGACGTTCATCGGTTTTGCCGATGAACTCGGATTTGCGTGACACGACTGAAACGGCGTCGAACGTTTTCCAGTGCACGGAAGTCTGGCGGATAACCGATCTCCAAGGAGATCGATCCTAAGCGCCCAAGGGCGCGACCCAAGCGGAATACGCTCACGCGGCGAGTAACGCGGACGATCAGGAAAATTGGAAGGAATGCCGGAGCCTCCCCCAAAAGCACTTGCCAACCGCGACATCCCCTGTCGAGTGTGTGTTTGGCATGATCTGGAGATTCCGAAGTCGTCGCTCGATCGATCTGAGCCGTTCGGGCCTGATCATGGGGGTATTGAACATCACGCCGGACTCGTTCTCGGATGGCGGGAGATTCCTGGGGGAACAAGCCGCATTCAGGCACGCGCAACGGTTGGTTGAAGAAGGAGCCGATATCCTCGATATCGGTGGAGAATCGTCCCGGCCTGGGGCCGATCCGGTCAGTCTCGAGGAAGAACTCCGGCGCGTGATTCCGGTCCTGCGGCGCATTCGCGCCCGGTTCCCCCACCTCCTCTTGTCAGTTGATACCTACAAGGCGGAGACGGCCCGGCAGGCGCTCGCCGCCGGTGCGGACATCATTAATGATATTTCCGCACTAAGAGCTGATAAAGAGATGATGGCTCTCGTCAAAGATTCCGATGCAGCAGTGATCTTGATGCATATGCGCGGCACCCCAAAAACCATGCAGATTGATCCGCACTACGAGAGTGTCGTCACCGAGGTGTTTAATTTCCTGAAATCGCGCCGGGATGAACTGGCCGACGCCGGAGTCGATCGGAATCGGATTGCCGTCGATCCCGGTTACTGTTTCGGGAAGCGTCTGCGGGACAACGTGGATCTTGTGCGGGGTCTCACCCGATTTACCGCCCTGAATCAGCCAATCGTTGTCGGTGTCTCAAGAAAATCGATGATTGCGCAGTTGCTAGGAGATCCGAAGTTGCCATCAGAAGATCGACTATGGCCAACTGTGGCTTTGACGAGTCTGTTAAGGGAGTATGGGGCACACATTTTTCGAGTGCACGATGTACGCCCGAATCGTGAAGCGCTGCGAATGACCGAATCGATCCTCTCCAATGATTAATCTGATTCTAGAACTCGCCGGCGAATACTGGAACGCCGCGATCGAGATTCTGTTGTTGGCAGTTGCGATCTACTACGGATATCTCTACTTCCGAGGGACACGCGGCGCCAAGGTTCTGACTGGGCTCGCGATTCTTTTTATCACGTTGACGCTCGTCTCGCAGATTTTAAACCTGACCGTCATCAGCTGGTTATTACGGAGCCTGACTGCGTTCATTGCGATCGCGCTGGTCGTCATATTTCAGCCAGAACTGCGCCGTGCACTCGCCGAACTGGGCAGCAGCCAGCTTTTTTCTTCCGCAACGCAGAAGAAGGAGACCATCGATATTATTACCGATGCGGTATTCGAACTTTCCAATCGGCAAATCGGGGCGTTGATGGCAATTGAACGGGACACGGCGATCCGCAGCTTTGCCGAAAGCGGAGTAAACATCGACTGCGAAATGTCGGAGGATCTCCTGATCACGATTTTTTTCCCAAAAACGCCTCTCCACGATGGCGGTGTGATCATTCGGAATGACCGGATCATCGCGGCAGCGTGCATCTTTCCAGTCAGTCAACGGGAAGACCTTGATCGCACACTGGGGTTGCGGCATCGCGCGGCGCTCGGGGTTACGGAAGAATCAGACGCGATCGCCGTTGTCGTTTCCGAAGAGACCGGGAAAGTCTCGATCTGTCACCGCGGGAAGATCGAGCGCGAATTCAAGCCGGGCCAATTTGTCAAGCGCCTGTCCGAACTGCTGATGAGGGACAACGATCAATCGGATAACAGTGCAGGCAACACGTTACCCGAGCCGGACACAACACCTTGAAATAATGAAACGACTATTTACCGAGAACTGGCGCGCAAAACTGATGTCACTGATCGTGGCGACGGCGGTTTGGTACCTGGTCAAAAAGAACATCGATTTTTCGCCGGAGCGTCTTGGCTTTGAGCAGCGCCCTGTCGCGCAGACAGCCCGACACCGCTGATCCTCGGTGCGGCTACGGTAAAAATTTTAACATTTGATCTTCCGGATACACCTCGCGAACATAGCCTGTGTCACAAAAACTTTTCGGGACGGACGGCGTCCGTGGTACCGCAAACAGTGAACCAATCACCGCGGAGTCGGCCCTGAAACTGGCACAGGCAGCGGCACGGGTTTTGGTCAGGGATCATAGCTCCACGAAGGTCGTAGTCGGCCGGGACACACGCGCATCCGGCGAGATGCTGGAATCCGCGATTGCGGCTGGCCTGGCTTCGAGCGGAATCGAAGTTCTGCTTGCTGGCGTGATTCCCACGCCTGCCGTGGCGTATTTGACGGTCAAGAATGCCGCAGCGTTCGGGGTTGTGATCTCGGCATCGCACAACCCCTTTGAAGATAACGGGATCAAATTCTTCGGTCCGACCGGGTACAAACTGGGTGACGATGACGAACGCGCAATCGAGTCGGAATTCGATCACCCTCAATCCGGCAAGCGACCGATCGGCAAAGGGGTCGGTCGGATCCGGCAGTTCCGGGAGGCGACGGAGGCCTACGCCGAGTTCGCAGCCTCGACATTACCGGAGACTGTATCGCTCGCCGGAGTCAGAATCGCCCTGGACATGGCGAATGGCGCTGCGTTCCGGACAACCCCGACGGTCCTGGCAAACCTTGGCGCTGAGGTCGATCTGCACTACGCCGCGCCGGATGGCTTCAACATCAACGTCGACTGCGGAAGCACCTGTCCGGCGACTCTCTCGCGCATTGTCCGGCAATCAGGCGCGGCTTTCGGGCTTGCCCATGACGGCGACGCCGACCGGGTTCTGCTCTGCGACGAGCACAGTTCGGCTCTGGACGGAGACGAATTGCTCGCCGTTGCGTCCCTCGATCTAATCCAGCGGAATCAGCTTCATAAGAAAACGCTCGTAGCAACCGTGATGAGCAACTTCGGCCTGGACGATCTCCTGCATAAGCACGGTGGAAGCGTTGTGCGCACCCCGGTTGGGGATCGCTTCGTCATGGACGCATTGGTACAGCTGCAATTGAACCTCGGCGGCGAACAAAGCGGGCACGTCATATTCCGCGATTTTGTCACAACCGGAGACGGATTGATCGCAGCGCT
>CAZMNG010000049.1:0-11756 GCA_964567505.1 uncultured Chthoniobacterales bacterium | reverse complement strand
GTACAGTATTGTCAGTGACCTCGTATCCCTGGCGAGCTTCTCCGGACCCAACTACAAGGGTACCATTCATCCGATTAATCGGTTTGACCTCCGTGTCGATCGGGATCGTGAGCTTGCTACCGGCTTGTGTGACGTGCAAAATCACCGAATCCCCGGGCGGCACGGGGAAGAAGTCGAGCGCCGTTCCGCTCGGGACACCACCGACATCCGCGACAAGGCTTTTGCCGGCACGGCTGAAACCGATCGTGATCGGGGCGGCCAACGCCTTCGGCACCAGCGAGGCGAATTTCTGGAACACCGCCAGGGAAGCGGAAGGCGTACTTGGGCCTCCGGTGAGGGTCATTGAGAGTTGGGCTTTGCCCGGCACACAAAGGCTCTGACAGACGAGCCAATCGGTCTTTGCCTGGATGACAATCGGATCTGAAGGCAGTGCCGCCGGCGCCTCCACATCGGCGAACAGCAGCACATCCGATGAGTAGCCGAATACCTCGAGATCGCCCGGTTCCTTATCTCGAACCGGAAGAGGCCACTGCAAATTGCCAACTTTGAACCCGGGCGGGAGCTGCCATTCGATCTTAGTTGGAATGCCGGAATCGCCCGAATACTTCCAGTAGATGTGCCAGCCCGGCTCGATCTTGTAGAGGATGCCGACTCGAAACTTCTGCCCTGGTTGGATCGCGCTGAAGTCGGATATGAGGGAAGGCTTGACCAGTTCTGAGCCATGATAAATCTGGCCCTTTGCCGGTTCAGCATAGAGAGCCACAAAACCGGCCAACAAGCCGAGGCACTTCAACGTCCGAGTTAAGAAATGGCTCACAACATTTTCCTGTTACAAACTCGTTCCCCGCGCTTTGCAGCACTAACCAGCTTATTCGTTAGAGCGTCCAACCGGTCAAAGTCTTCCATGATCGTATCGCAAAACTTTGGTGCGACTTCAGTTGTTTGGCAAATCAGCGTCGGCGGTTTGAGAACGCAGAGGGAATGGAGGGCACAGAGGGCGGATTCACCACAAAGGCACAAAGGACACAGAGTTTCAGGATTTGGGTTTGCCGATCGTTATTCGTAATCGCACGCGAATCGCGTCTTCAGGGTGCCGCGCGCTGCGCAGGGGTAAGCGCCGGACAAATACGAACCCGGAGACTTGAACTTCGAACCATGATCGACCACGGTTACGAAGGCACCTCCCAAAAATGCCCAATCTCTGTGTCCTTTGTGCCTTTGTGGTGAATCCCCCCCTCTGTGCCCTCCCGCCCCTCGGCGCTCTTCGATCTTGAGAGCGATCATGCACGACGTTCATAAAGCCGTGCACAGTGCACGTTCGGCCGCCAAATCAGGAAGGTCGTACACAACGTAACCGGCTATTGCTAAACGGATTACCTTTCGAACGATCCTTCTGGCACGCTTTAAGCCGTTCATTGAGCGGACTATGCTGGCGTTGGCCGTCGCGGTACTCATCCTGGGTGTGGTGGCAGCAGTGCTCCTGTTCTGGGGTTCTGCCGGACGCCCTTCCTGGCTCGCGCGAGGATTATGTCTGCTGCTGCTGATCCTTTGTATCGTGGCAGCTTACTTCGCATGACCTCAAGTGCTTTTGTCCCGCAATCCTTGCGTCGGGGCCGCTCTTCGAGGCGGTCTTTTCGAATGCCGGCCGATTTGTCGAGACTAAGCCCGCGGCCCTGCTTTCAGGAGGTCCCGAATTTCAGCGAGCAGAACTGCCTCGTTCGACGGACCTGCAGGAGCCGCCGGTCTTTTAAACCGGTTCACCTGTTTGATCACGAGGAACAGACAGAAGGCGATGATCAGGAATTCGATAACGGTGTTAATGAACATTCCGTAGGCAAATACCGGTACTCCTTTATCGGAAGCCTCTTTCAGCGAGGCCACGGGCTGTCCGTTCAGCGCGATAAAAAGGTTGGAGAAATCGATTCTTCCGAGAATCAGGCCGATCACCGGCATGAAGATATTATTGACCAACGACGTGACAATTTTGCCGAACGCGGCGCCGATGATTACACCGACCGCGAGGTCGATAACGTTTCCCTTAAAGGCAAATTCCCTGAATTCGTCGAACATTGACATGATGAGTCCTCCGTTCTGCGGTTTGAGTTTCGCGTAATATTGGCCAGGCATTTTCACCAATGCACACAGAAATCCGCAACCGCATAATCCAAATCTCGGGGGAACAGGACTCTTAGTCTGCCGTTCCCGCGTCGTTGAAAATGCAGAATGACGAACTCTCAGGCCTGCTTGCACGAGTCCGCAATTCCGACGAAGAAGCGGCTCGAGAGCTCGTCAAACGTCTTTATCCCGCCGTGCTGAAGATCGCACGAAACCACCTTCCCAGACGAGAATCTGAGGAGGATCTGTGCCAGGAGGTGTTTCTGAAAATATTTGCGCGCTTGCACCAGTACCGCGCCGACATGCCCTTCGAACACTGGGTCTCGCGCATTTCGGTAAATACTTGTATCGATCATTTGCGGAAACAACGCAATCGCCCTGAGTACCGCTGGTCCGACTTCAGCGAAGATCAGCAGGCGATCCTAGAGAATCTGAAAGAAAATTCGAGTCAGCCACCCGAACAGTCCCCGGAGGAGAGCCGGGAAGTGTTGAACAAACTGTTTCTGGTATTGAAGCCTGCAGAACGGCTCGTGGTGCAGTGGCTTTATCTCGAGGAAAAATCTGTTGCGGAAATTTGTGACCTGACCGGTTGGAAACCGTCTAAAGTGAAGGTTACGGCGTTTCGAGCGAGACAAAAGCTCGCCACGGCAGTAAAACGACTGGAAAAATGAAAGAGGAAGAGAACGTTGAGCGGCTTTTTGCCTCTGCGCGTCGCGCTGAATCCCCGGCGAATCCCGACATGCCTTCTGACTTCGTCGATAACCTCCTGAGACGGCATCGCACCCGCCTGCAAGAAAACAAGGCCTTTCTTCGGGCATCGATATTATCCGTAACAACCGCGCTGGTCATCCTCGGAACGGTTCTGGGATTTAACATCGAGACGACGAACTCGTCTGGATCGGATGACCAGGAGTCGGCAGTCGAATTGGCCTACTCCGTATGGGATCCAATTGGAAACTGATCCTGGTATTCGCTGTCCTTTTCCTAACGGGCGGTCTTACCGGGTCTCTGCTGACTCGTTCACTGATGCGCAGACAAGCGTTGACAGGGTTGCAGCGCAATTATCATGCTTGGACCGAGGCTTTGACCCAAAGATTGACGCGGACGGCGCATCTGACTCCCGAACAGGTGGCAAAGTTCCGCCCACGCATTGAAGCCGCGGTCAAGCAAATGCAGTCGATTCAGATTCAATCCATGCAGCAGGTCAGCGATGCACTGGACGCTGCGCTGACTGAAATCGAACCCGATTTGAGCCCCGACCAGCAAAAGGGCCTGGAACATTTCCGGGAACGTCACCGGGCATTTCTCCAGGAAGCAATCGCGAAGCGCCAAGCGCAGGATTAAGGGGTTTGAGGTTTGAGGTTCCGAGTTTGAGGTTCGAGGTTCCGGGTTCGAATTGCGGGGGATCTAAGCGTTTCTGCCTCAGAACTTAGAACTTAGAACTTCGAACTTCGAACTTCGAACTTCGAACCCGGAACTCGCCCCCCCAAGTCTCAGGCGACGCCGGCGAATTCTTCGGCCTGCACGTTGAATTGCAGATCGTACAATCTTCGGTAGATGGCTGAGCTCTCCAGAAGCTCCCCGTGAGTGCCGATCTCGCGAATTTCGCCCCGATCCATCACCACAATTTGATCGGCTTTGAGAACAGTCGACAACCGGTGTGCGATTGCGATGACCGTGCGCCCCTCCGACAGGCGATCCAACGCCGCCTGAATCTCGCGCTCCGCCTCGGAATCGAGCGCCGACATTGCCTCGTCCAGCAACAGCACGGGGGCATTTTTAAGCAAAGCGCGTGCGATTGAAACGCGTTGTTGCTGGCCTCCCGACAACAGGCATCCCTTGTCGCCAATCACGGTCTCGTAACCGTTCGGCTGTTGCATGATAAAGTCATGCGCGTACGCCTGCTTTGCCGCGTCGATCACCTCTTCTTTGGAAGCGTTCAGCCGACCGAAGCGGATGTTGCTCAAGATTGAGTCGTGGAACAGGAATGTCTCCTGGGAAACCATGCCGATCTGTTCCCGGAGCGAAGTCTGCTTGATCGTGTTGATGTCCCGTCCGTCGAGGCGGATCACGCCGGCTTCCGGCTCGTAAAACCGCAGGAGCAACGAGAGGATCGTACTTTTTCCGGCCCCACTCGATCCGACCAGCGCGTAATATTTTCCAGGCGCAATGTGCAGGTTCAGATCGCGGAGAGCCGCCGGCAACCCCGGCCGGTAACGAAAGGTCACGTTCTCGATTCGAATGTCTCCGTTGCTATGGCCGATCGCCACCGCCTCAGGCTTATCCTGGATCGCCGGCTGGCGATTTAATATTTCGAATATATTGTTCGTCGCGTTAAAGCATTGCTGCATGATCAGGTGAATGCGGCTGAGTTTTTTGACCGGATCGTAAAGCACGAACATGCCGGCCAGAAGCGCCAGGAACTTCGCGGCGCTCAGATGCGCGTACCAGACGTAAAAGAGCGCAAGCCCAACGCCAAGGGATGTAACCGCCTCGACCATCGGGCTCACGATCTCAATCGCCTTCCGAACCCGCACGCCGCTCTTGAATTGTTCCTGGCTGAGCGCTTCGAAATTCTCTGCTTCCCGTTTCTCTCGCGCAAACGCTTTGACGACCCGGATGCCCGCAAAGCTTTCCTGCAGCATCGACATCATCGATCCGACCCGTTCCTCTTCGAGCTTCCCCTGACGCCGAACCTTCTTTCCGTAATAAACGATCGGCACCAGGCAGACCGGGAAAAGCAAGAGACTCACCATCGTGAATTTCCAATCCAGGCGGAGAAGCACGGCCAGCGCGCTGATGATCGTCAGCGGTTGCTTGATCAGGTCGCTGCTGATGCTGGTAAGCGCCGTCTGGGCCATGCGAGTATCGTTTGCGACGCGCGAGATCAGGTTCCCTGACCGCTCGCGGTTAAAGAACTCCAGGGATTGTTTGAGAATGTGGCTGTAGAGCTTGCTCCGGATATCTGACAGCACCCGCAGCGCCACCCACGCCATGTAATAGCCGTTCAAATAATCGCAGAGGCTCCGTAACATGATAATGAGCGGGATTAGCGAACAGACCAGGAGAACGGAATCGATCCCGGTGCCGGTCCCGTTCGCGGCATCCTTGAGCATGTCAAGTTTGTTCCTGCCCCCAGGGAAGATCTGGGAGTTCACGTAGTTTAGCACGAGCGGCAACATTCCGGAGATGACGCCGAACAACGCTCCAAATGCCAGCGCCAGGATAAATCGCAGCAAATGCGGTCGCAGAAACGGGAAAAGATCCCGGTATGGCCCGGCCAGCAGCCGTATGAATTCGCGCGGTGAAGGTCTCTTATTTGCCATTTCTGCTAGTTCGGGAACAGGAGGCTAATGCTCATTGACGTACCTGAAAAGGGTGTCCATACCACGAATAACAGTCGCGGTCGACAACTCCCTCATAGGGTGCCCGTTTTGGCGCGGCTCGAAATGTTCGAGCGGCTCAGAATATCCGGCGCGAACCACGACGGAAGCGGCGTGCATCGGGCGCCAATGGAAAGGGTTCGTCGGTCCGAACAGGACGAGTTCAGGTCGCTCAAACGCCGCAGCCACGTGCGCTGCCGCGGTGTCAACCCCGGCAAAACAGGCGGCATGCCGGATAATCGCGGCGCTCAACAGGAAATCGATTCGTCCGGCCAGATTGATCACTTTCGAGGTGCTCGGCATCGCGGCGAGCAATTCCGCAATATGCCGAAGCTCGGACGGGACGGAACCTCCCGTGACTACACACGGCAGCATCAACCGGCGCTGCGCGTACTGGATTGCGTTCGCCCAGCGATCAGGCAGCCAATATTTCTCCGGGCGCGCGGATCCCGGGTGAACCACCATGTAGGGTCCGGACACGCCGATTTCGCGGCGCAGCGTTTCAGCCGAGCGCTCGATGCTGGAGTCCAGTTCGAGGGTCATCCCGCCATCTGCGGCAATGTCCCCCAAAGACCGAACGAGGTCAGTGTAATGATCGACCGTATGCCTCTCCCGCACAGAGGATTGGACGAGCCTTGTGTAGATCCAGGACCGCGCGGGACACTGCGCGACGAAGCTGAATCCAATCCTTCGGGCGGCTTTGGAGAGGAATGTGATCAGCGCGGACCGGTCATTTCCTGTAAAATCGAGGCAGAGATCGAATCCACTGCGGGCAAGATTGAACCAAAAACTGAACGACGCCCTTCGCTTGTAGATCCAGAGTTCATTGATTTGCGCTGCAATCGCCGGCGCGACTGCCGCCGAGTATTCTTCCAGTAACAGTGTGATACGGGCTTCCGGATAAAGATTCCGGAGCGCGCGCAGAGCCGGAGTCGTTGCGATAACGTCGCCGACTCGCTTCAGCTGGATCACTAAAATGGAATTCATCAGACGAGTTGCGGCCGGCGGATTGCCATCGCAGCCCGATACGCCTCGGAGACCCGGCGGCGAAAATGGTCCCAGGTGAAGTGCTCGACCGCTCGCTCTCTTCCAGCGCTGCCCATGCTTAAAACGAGGTCCCGGTTGCGGTAGAGGCGCAGAATCGCTTCACAGAGCGCCTCCTCGTTCTTTGGCGGGATCACGATCCCGTTCAAAGCGTCGAGCACAACGTCCCCCGATTCCCGGGTCACGATCTGTGCCAGCCCGGACGCAGCCGCTTCGTAGGTTGCTTTCGCGCTTCCCTCGCATTCGGACGGAAAAACAAAAATGCTGCATTGTCGGTACAATTCTTCTACCCGGTTGTTGAATCCAAGGACTTTGACCGAGTCCGGCAATCCCCGGAGATACGGCTCGATCTCCGGGTGCGGATGGCCTGCCAGCCAGAGTTCTGCGGCCGGTAGCGCGAGCTTTTTCCATGCCTCAAGCAACAGATGCACCCCTTTCCTCCTGATCAGCGCACCCACAAAAAGCGCTCGGAAGACAGGCGGCGAAGTCCCGGGCCGAAACCGGTCAACATCGACACCGCGCGACATTCTGAAAAGTTTGCTATTCGGAAACCCCGCAAACCGGAAGGTCTCTTCCGCTTTCTTCGAAAGAACGAGAAGAATGTCGGCAAGCTCATACTCTTCAAGCGATTGATGCCGGCTAGTCAGCAGGCGATTGAGCCACCGCTCCGGGATCGGCGCGCTCTCCATCCGAATTTCCGTATCCGTTCGTTCGGGTACGATGTTCCCTTTGTGCCGGTGCCAGGTCGGAATTTCGATCACGGAAGGGATCCCGAGTTTCTTTGCCGTCCGCAGCGAGAGCAATGATTCGCCGGACCACCCGTGAAACAGGTCAAACGCTCCTCGTCTCAGATAACGGCTGGCGACTCGATCAAGGACCTTTTTCTTGGCTCCATAATAATACTTCCGCTCGAGACTCGAAAACAGCCGTACAGGATGCCATCGAAGCGTCACGATTTTCGCAGGATCGAGATCGGGCGCTCGGTTCGCATAGGCGATTGCCAGCCCAAGGCGATCTTTGATCCCGCGCAGCGTTTCGTGCGCAACCAAATCCAGGCCGAACCCGCCAATCCGGGCAGAGGTCGCGTACAGGACATGGCTGGGTTCTTTTTCCATCAAACGGTGGAAGGTTACGCCGGATAATGGTCGACGCAAACCTGTACAGATGCCTTATCTGTGATCTCTTAGTGGGTCGGTCGCTTCTCTCTGCATGAAAATTGGTCTGGTTCGACGCGGATTCTCTCACACTGGCGGCGCGGAAAGTTATCTCAAACGCCTTGGGCGCGCGCTCCTGGATCGCGGGCACCAGACGACCCTCTACTCGACCACGGATTGGCCGCAGGCAGAATGGCAATACGGTGAACTGGTCCGGGTCCGTGCGTCAGGCCCGCTGGATTTTGCGAAAGCGATTCAAGCCTGCCGGCACCCGGACGAGACGCTGTACAGCCTTGAACGAATTCTGGAGTGCGATTGCTACCGGGCCGGCGACGGTGTCCACAAACTTTGGCTGGAACGCCGCGTGGCGCACGAACCCGGCTGGCGCGCTTTTTTTCGGTTTTTGAACCGCAAACATGGCGAAGTTCTCGAGCTTGAACGCAATATGTTCGAGCATGGGGGCGCCAGGCATGTCATTGCGAACTCGCGCATGGTGCGAAACGAAATCATGAACGCATTCGGCTATCCCGGGGAGAAGATCACTGTCATCTACAATGGACTGCCGGAGACGCATTTTAAAAAGAAACCGCAATCTCGCACCGAGATGCGGCATCACTGGGGCCTCCGCGACAAAGATGTTGCGATTCTATTCGCCGGTTCCGGCTGGGATCGCAAGGGCCTCAAGTTCGCGATCCAGGCCGTCGAAGGAATCTCCCATCCGAGTGTCCACCTGCTTGTCGCCGGCAAAGGAAAAAAGCAGGCTTACAGTTCGTCTCGAAAGGTGCGGCTGCTCGGTCCTGTCGCCGATATGCAGTCGCTGCTTGCGGCAATGGATCTTTTCGTGTTGCCAACCCTCTACGACCCTTTCTCGAACGCTTGCCTGGAGGCACTTTCGTACGGACTGCCTGTGGTCACGACCGCCGCGAACGGCTTCGCGGAAATCATCGAACCAGACGTCCACGGCACCGTGATCGAACGGGCCGACAACATCGCGGCCCTCAGTCACGCGCTTGAACAGTGGCTCGAACCGCAGCGCCGCCTGTGCGCTCGGGAGCAATGTACCGAACTTGCCCGCCGCTACACGATGAAGAGCAACGTCGAACAGACGCTCCGCGTCCTGGAGGACGCGGGAATTAAGAAGTAAGAAGTAAGAATTAGGAATTAAGAAGTACGAACCGAGTTCGTGCTGCTTCTTCCTTCTTCCTTCTTCCTTCTTACTTCTTACTTTTCCGGTGTTCTCCGATCTCAGGCGCATCCGGATTGGCGTCAGGCCCGAAATACCGCAAGACAACCAGGTCCTCAACGTCGCTGGTGTTTTCGAAAGTGACACCAGCCCGAGCGGCTGATTCCGTGCAAAACACTTCGTCCTCGGTCAGTTCCGTGAACCGGATGAGTTTCGGGCAATCGAGCGTGAGCTTGTTCATTTTCCCGTTGCCCTGAACGACGATCAGTCCGTACGCGCCATGGTCGCGAATCGTGCATTTGGTGCCGGGCTCAACCGTTAATTCCTTTGCGGTAAAATGCTGTTCGCCGTTGATCTTCCCATAAACGATCCAACGATCAAGATACCCTTCGGTGTCGGCGACCGGGACCGGCTCGAGGTAGTGATTGTTCTTAAAGTAAGGATCGACATTCGCATCCCAGTCCAGCTCGCCGACAATGAAATCCAAATCGAAATGTTTTTCTGGCGGGATGTTCTTCACGAGCAATTGCCGCGGCACTTCGCGCCCCTCCACCAGCGACTGGAACATTGCAAAAACATCCGAACCCCATTGTGGTTCGTAGGTGCACAGCGATCCTGGCGCGTGAAGGAGACCGGGTCCGATCAGCCAGCCGCTTCCCGGCTTGAGCCGATACGCTTTCGATAAATCCAGAATGCCGTTGTCTCCTTTGTTCCAGTTTTCTAGACAACGCCTGACTTCTTCTTTCGTCGTGCCCGGTTCGAACCCCATGAACGTGTACGGAAAATTGTTGCCGGTGTTGTTGTGTTGTGGCGGGAAATAATAACTCTCCGGTTTCCCTTCCTGGCCGACGAGACGCGCATGCTCCTGAGACTGATGCATGTGGTGCGGAATCGGGCCCATGTTATCAAAAAACTTCGAGTAAACCGGCCATCGCCGATACTTTTGCCAGATCGCATCGCCCACAATCTGGGCACCGGTTTCTTCCACTGCGTTTGCCAGCGTGAATCGGCAATCTCGAAAGACGCAATAGCTCAGCCCCTCGTCCAAGGTCCGATTCTCGTTGGCCGCGATCGTGGTCGACCCGAACCAGCGTTCGTCGATCCCGCCACGATCCAGGCCATAGGCGTAAAGATCGTCCGGATGCAGTTTCAGTCTGCGGCCTGGCTGTAAAAATGATCTTGGGACCCAGCAGGGCGCCAGCCGGAGCAGGCCCCCGCTTTCTTCCAAGGCTGCATCAACCAGTGAACGAACATTTGTTTCAACTGTTCTAAGGAAGGTAACTGTTTTCATCAGGTAGTTGGGGGGGGAATGCAGGTCAATGAAATCTCGGACTAGCCCGCAATAAGATTAGATCCAGAGTTTCTCAGCGATTTTCAATGCGTCAAGGTAAGTCCGATGTTCGCCGCCTCTGGTCAGTTCTTCTTGCATGAGCGCCCGCAGTGAGGTTCCTCCGGCCGGAAGCATCTGAGTGAGGTGCAACTCGCCCTTGAAGCTCGTCTCCAGAAAATCGCGCCCTCTTTTTACTTCCAGGCTCCCATCATCCAGTCCGATTTTGATCTCGCCGATCCAGGGCCCGGGAAGTCCGGTTAACTTGACAACGACAGGGAGCGCTGATTTGCCGGATTTGAATCGGTACTCAAAATCGCTCTTTTCCTCCAATTCCCACCTCAGCTGGGCCGCAAACCAGCTGACAAACAGCACCGCCGTCGTCCAATATTCCGGATTATACGCAACCGCCAGCTCGCGAATCGAACCGATCCGTTGCGCTGCCCACGGGTGATCAAACAGCTGTGCCACGGCGAGCCTGAGATAGATTAGCCGGCGCCAATTCAGATCGCACAGCACACAACGCGCTCCGGCGGATGCAACCGAGCCGCGCAGAATTTCGATCTGCTCAGCCGGTCTTCTCCAGGATTGGCTGTCATAAAAGAAGCGGTCTACCCACCTCCAGAGTTGTTGATCGATCTGATTCGAAAACTGTCCCTGCCACCATAGATAGAGAGGAAGATCCGAGTCGAGGTGGCTGAACAGAATATTCCGGATCAAATCCGGGCTGTCTCCGTCCAGCAGGAACGCGATTTGTTCGCTGCAGACTTGTTTCGTGCCCGTACCGTTCACGTGGCAATGGGCGCTGATCCAGGCTTGAACTCTCTGCTTCGACGCTGCGCGATTCGCCGCCAGCAGAATAACCCGGCAAGCATGTTCCTCGGTTACCTCCGCCATCAACTCGGTGTTGGCGCTCAACGCATCCGGGGCCTCGCTATAAACCGCAAAGTTGACCAGCGAAGCCCGGGTCAGAACGTCAGCCTCCTGTTCCCAAAGCTCGTTGAGCTTCCGGTTGATCTCGGAGACCTCAACGGGCGTCCCGCGAACGAATTCCTCCATTTCAGGCATACGAATCAAAACAGTGTAACACGGTTTTGCGCCGTCGGAACCCCCCGAACCCGGAACTCGGAACCTAAAACCTCCTCCACGCCCTTCCGTCGTTCTCAATCAGTTGATCGGCTTCGGTCGGTCCCCAACTTCCGGCCGGATAATCGAAAAGCCCACATTGATTCGCACCCGAGTGCCAACCTTCCTCGATATCGTCGATGAATTTCCAGGCTTCCTCGACTTCGTCTCTTCGGGCAAACAGCGTCGCGTCTCCGGCCATTGCATCGAGCAGAAGGCGCTCGTATGCCTCGGGACTCGCCTTACCAAATGAGGTGCCATAACGGAAATTCATTTTGACGGGCTGAATCCGCACGCTCGCCCCCGGCACCTTCGACTGCATCCGAAGCGAAACACCTTCGTCCGGTTGAATTCGTATCACGAGCACGTTCTGCGAGCCATCGCGGACCGGTTCTCTAGCGCGGTTGAATAGAACACCGGGGGCG
>CAZMNG010000048.1:0-11863 GCA_964567505.1 uncultured Chthoniobacterales bacterium | reverse complement strand
GAACCCGGAACCTTGAACCTTAAACCTCGAACCTTGCACTTCGACCTTCGCGCTACCTCCGTATCTCCTGATAAATCTCAAACATCCGGTCAAACACCTTCCGCCAGGAGTACCGCTGGCCCACTCGTTCGCTGGCTTTCTGCCCGATTTTTGCCAGATCGGTTGTGCTCATGGCACAAATGGCCGCGGCCAGGGATTCAGGCGAGTTCTCCTTTGCCCAGTGCGACTGGTCGGCAAAAATAATTCGGTCCAGGTAACTCCCGCGGATGCCAACGACGGGCGTTCCGCACGCCTGACTTTCGAGGGCAACAAGACCGAATGTTTCCTGAACGCTCGGGTGAACAAATAAATCCGCCGCCCGATAGATTCTCGCGAGCATGCGCTGGTCAGAGCAGTATCGAAGCCAGGTCGTTGCTCCGGTCGACTTGCAAAGCTCGGTTACTTCGTCTCGGTATTTGCCGTCCCCGACTACAAAGAGGTGAAAGTGCCCGGGTGATTTTTTCGCGAGCAAATTGAACGCCTCGAGCAACGTTCTGACATTCTTTTCAGCGGCAAGGCGGCCGACATAGAGAAGAACAGTGCGATCATTCGGAATCCCAAACTCCAGTCGGGTGAGAAGCTTATCGGATAGCGCTCTGAACACGTCAGTATCCACGCCGAGTTCGCACAGTTCGACGTTTTCGACACCCCACTTGCCAAGAACCTGCGCTAGACCGGCAGAAGGAACGAATGTTTTTCGGAACTGGTTGTAGAGATTGCGAACGTAGTGTTCGGCGATTTCCATCATTACGTTGGTCGCGGTTTCACCCAGGTACTTCAGCGTCGTGCGAAGGTAAGCCTCCGGAAAATGCGAGTGATAAAAGCCAACAACCGGGATCCGAAGAGCTTCGCCGGATATGATTGCTTTCCACGCCACCTGATACGGATCGCTTGATTCGATGATTTGAGGTTTCTCCTTTTCGAGAATCTCTTCGACCGCGTTCAAATTGAACAGGGCCCGGTAGCGAGAAGTTCGGGAGACAAGCGGTGACCCGATCAAAAAAGTCTTGCCTGCTGGCGTTTCAATCAGTTCCGTTCTTTCACCAGGGATTATCAGGAGATGGTGGTGGCCGAACGCATTGGCATATTTTCGTTTCTCCTCGATGTAGCGTTTCACGCCACCGCTGAACGGCGAGTAGAACTGCGTGAGATCGCAGACCTTTAAAGGAGGGTCGACGAATCTCGTCGGGTGGCGAAATCCCGGTGGCCGTGGTGATTTGGTCAGTTGCAGATGGTTGGCAGAGTGTGCGCCGGGCGTCGTTGTGTGTAAATTGTTTTTGCTCGGCCGGTTGCCGGCTTGGGCCCGTCGACACCGCGGGGCCAAACCTGTACCGAGCAATTGTGAGACAGAATTGCACCTCGCCAAGCTGGCCCAGAATATGAGTCATAATGTCCCGATACAAATACGGTTGTAATGTGAATTTAATTCGTAACTGCTAGTTCTGCAACATCTTACATATATTCCATTATCTTGGCATACCATAAGCTTCTCCCTATGGCGTGCTTAAGATTTTCGAAAGGAGACCCAAACAAATGAACATTATTCGATACCAGCGAGTGCCGCAGCGGGAGCTGTCGGTCGCTTTTGATCGGTTCGCCAATTTGCGCGACGAGTTCGACCGAGTGTTTGACACCTCGTTCGGCTCATTCCTTCGGCCGCTCGGTTCGTTGAACCAGTGGAATCCGGCCGTGGACGTTTACCAGAACAAGGATCAGTACACAGTCCATGCCGAGCTTCCAGGCCTGAAGAAGGAAGAGATCGAACTATCGTTGAACGGTGACACCCTCACCATCAGCGGTGAACGCAAACAGGAAACAAAGTCCGAAGAAGGATCCCGCACCGAGCGGTTCTTCGGAAAATTCCAGCGAAGCGTGATCCTGCCGGTTCCGGTGAACGCCGAAAAGGTGAGTGCCAACTACAAAGATGGCGTCTTGACGGTGGTTCTGCCTAAGGCAGAAGAAGCCAAGCCGAAGCAAATCCCAGTGTCGTTGACCTGACTAATGACGCTGCGCTGACGGTTGACTTCAACATATCAGGCTGAATGCAATGGGCCGAGGCTTTGAAACCCTCGGCCCGGCGAAAGAAAAAAATATTACCCCTTTAAACAATCATGAACAACGTTACACACGACCAAAACGTTCAGGCGGACCGCGCCATCGCGCCGCAGGAAGACTTTGCCAACCAACGGCAAGCCTACTATATCACGCCGCTGGCCGACGTAGAGTCCACGAAGGACGGGTACACGATCCGCGCTGAAATGCCTGGGGTCGACAAATCGCACCTTGAGATCAGTATCGATAAAGGCGAACTGACGATCGTCGGACACCGGCATCTCGAGCCGCCCGCAGGCGACCCGGTCTATCTGGAAATTCGGCATGCCGATTTCCGCCGCGTCTACGAACTCGATCCGGCGATTGATACCGGCAAAATCACCGCCCACATCGACCAGGGCGTCCTGACCTTGATCCTGCCCAAAGCAGAAGCGGTCAAGCCGCGCAAGATCGCCGTAGACTAACGATGTCTCGCGATCGGACCACAGAAAGTCTGGTGGACAACAGAATTGAAAGCGCAGGCGCTGGCCGCCTGCGCTGTCTGATTTGCGGTTGCGGACTGGGTCGGCAACAAAGAACTGAAAATCCGGATCGGGCACACTTATCCCCTTGCAGAAGTCGCCCAGGCTCAATTGGACCTCGAATCCAGGAAGACAACCGGCAAGCTCGTGATCGATATTCGCTAATCCAACAGAGAACGGCCGGCGGAACAAATCTGTGTTTGTCTTCCGACTCGTCCTCGCTAATCATGACGAGATCATGGCAGCCAAATCTCCCGAGGTGACTTCTCCCGATCCAGCGTACGCCGCGCGCAAAAAGAACCTGGATCTGGCCCTCCAGCAAATTGCCAAAGATTACGGTGAAGGCGCCATCATGCGGCTCGGAGATGACCACGTTCTTCCGGTGGAAGTCATTCCAACCGGCAACATCCTCATCGACCGCGCCCTTGGCGTCGGTGGATTTCCCAGAGGTCGAATCATTGAAATCTTTGGCCCCGAATCTTCCGGTAAAACCACTTTGACATTAACCGTGATTGCTCAGGCGCAGAAACGCGGCGGACTGGCCGGGTTCATCGACGTCGAGCACGCGCTTGACCCGGGGTACGCACGCCGGCTCGGCGTTAACCTGGACGACCTGCTCGTTTCCCAGCCGAGTTCCGGCGAAGAAGCGCTTCGCATCTGCGAGACCCTGATCCGTTCGAACGCGCTCGACGTGATCGTCATCGACTCCGTTGCGGCCCTGGTCACGAAAGCGGAACTCGAAGGCGAGATCGGTGACGCGACCGTGGGTGCGCAAGCGCGTCTCATGAGCGCAGCGCTCCGGAAACTTACCGCACTCATCTCCAAAGCACGGACAACCTGTATTTTCACCAACCAGATCCGGGAAAAAATCGGCGTCATGTTCGGCAACCCCGAAACCACGCCGGGCGGGAAGGCCCTGAAGTTCTACTCCAGCGTCCGAATTGATATCCGCAGGATCAACGCCATCAAACAGCCCGACGGGACCGTGGTCGGCAACCGGACGAAAGTGAAAGTGGTCAAGAACAAAGTTGCGCCCCCGTTCACCGAAGCCGAGTTCGACATCATGTACAACGAAGGGATCTCCAATGTCGGCGCGCTTCTCGATCTCGCTTTGGAGAAAAACATTCTCGAAAAACGAGGCTCTTGGATCTCCTACAAAGGCCAGCAACTCGCCCAGGGCCGCGATGCCGCCAAAGAAGCGCTGCGCGCAGATCAGACACTCTACGAAGACATCGAGCTCGTCGTAAAAGCGGCGCTTGACGCGGAAGCTGCGAAGCGCAAATAACGCGGAAACCTCACAACAGCTTTGGTTCGCGAGAATTTCGGGGTGACGATATTTGTCCTGATCAGGCTTCTTCGTTCGTCGCATAAATATAGCAACAAACATCATTAGCCTATGAGCCGAGCACGAGTATTGGTTGGGACGCGAAAAGGCGCGTTTATTCTGACTGCCGACGGGAAACGCCGAGACTGGGAGGTCAGCGGTCCGCATTTCAGCGGTTGGGAGGTTTATCATGTCAAAGGTTCTCCGGCTGATCCGAACCGGTTGTACGCGTCGCAGACCAGCAGCTGGTTCGGCCAGGTTCTGCAGCGTTCCGACGACGGCGGCAAGACTTGGGAGGCGGTCGGCAACGAGTTCAAATACGACGGTGTGCCCGGAACACACCAGTGGTATGACGGCACACAGCACCCGTGGGAATTTAAGCGTGTGTGGCACCTTGAACCCTCTTCGACTGATCCGGACACAGTCTACGCCGGGGTCGAGGACGCCGCGTTGTTCAAGACCACCGATGGCGGTCGTTCCTGGAAGGAGCTTCCGGGCCTGCGCAGCGCGAAAGGCAAAATCTGGCAACCGGGCGCCGGCGGCATGTGTTTGCACACCATCCTTCTTGATCCGGTTCGGCCTGAACAGATTTTCGTCGCGATCTCTGCCGCAGGCACTTTTCGCACGGATGACGGCGGCGATACGTGGCGACCCGTCAACAAAGGCCTGAAGTCTCCGTACGAACTACCCGACCCGGACGCCGAAGTCGGTCATTGCGTTCATCGGATCGCAATGCACCCAAGCCGCCCCCACGTCCTCTTCATGCAGAAACACTGGGACGTCATGCGATCAGATGACAGTGGCGACTCCTGGCACGAAGTCAGCGGAAATCTGCCTTCGGACTTCGGTTTCCCGATCGATGTTCACGCGCATGAACCCGACACAATCTATGTCGTCCCGATCAAAAGCGATTCGGAGCATTACCCGCCGGATGCCAGGCTCCGTGTCTATCGGAGCCGAACCGGCGGCAACGACTGGGAACCACTGACCAAAGGGCTCCCGCAACGCGATTGCTACGTCAACGTTTTGCGGGACGCAATGGCTGTCGATTCCCTCGACTCGTGCGGTATTTATTTCGGAACGACCGGTGGGCAGGTTTACGCCTCGGCCGACAGCGGTGACACATGGAGCCCGATCGTGCGCGATCTTCCGGCGGTTCTATCGGTCGAAGTCCAAATCCTGGAATAATGATAATCCGAGTCGTCCTGCCCTTTCACCTCCGCACGTTGGCACATGTTGATGCTGACGATATTGAGCTCGACATCAATGCGTCGCCCACGCTGGGCTCGGTGCTCGACGCCCTCGAAGTCCGCTACCCGGTTCTCCGGGGCACCATCCGGGACCATGTCACGCTTCGCCGTAGACCGTTCGTACGATTCTACGCCTGCAAAGAGGATCTGTCCCATGAACCTCCAGAGACGCCATTACCTCTGTCCGTTGTCGCCGGCGCCGAACCTTTCTTCATCCTCGGCGCAATGGCGGGAGGGTAGGTGGGGTCCGAGGGTCCGAGTTCCGGGTTCGAGGTTCCGGGTTCGAACTTATCGCTTTTTCAACGTAATCCCCTTGTACGCACGCAACGTCTCCGTGATCGCTTTCTCTACAGGCAACCGTTCCATGCTCGAAGCTCCGTAGAATCCGTGCACTCCTTCGGTCCGGTGCAAAACATACTCCGCATCCTCGGGCTCGGAGATCGGACCACCATGGCATAGCACGATCACATCCTTGTTCACTCGCCTCGCCGCATCGGCGATCTCCTGCACTTTCCCGGGCGCGTTCTCCAAACTCACGGCCGTAGTCGCTCCGATTGATCCCTTCGTTGTCAAGCCGAGATGCGCGACCACAATGTCCGCTCCGGCCTGCGCCATTGCAACAGCGTTATCCGGGTTGAAGCAGTAGGGCGTCGTCAGCAGATCCATCTCGTGCGCGAGTCGGATCATATCGATCTCCAGGCCAAATCCCATCCCGGTTTCTTCCAGGTTTTGCCGGAACAATCCGTCGATAAGACCGACGGTCGGAAAATTCTGAACCCCGGAAAAACCGGCATCTGCAACCTGCCTCAGAAAGAGTGGCATCTGCCGAAACGGATCCGTCCCACAAACCCCGGCAAGAACGGGGGTATTCGGCACGATCGTCAGGACCTCACTGGCCATGTCCATGACGATCGCATTCGCGTCCCCAAATGGCATTAATCCGGAGAGTGACCCGCGGCCGGCCATCCGGTACCGGCCGGAGTTATAGATGATGATCAGATCCACCCCGCCGGCTTCCTCAAACTTCGCTGAAATACCGGTCCCTGCTCCACCCCCAATAATCGGCCGCCCTTCCGAGATGATCTTTCGCAGCCGGTCGAGAACTTGTAATCGAGTAAAAGCCATATCTAATTCTCCTTTTTCTGCCGAATCAACTCCAGCATCATTTCGACCGCTTTAGCCGCAAACTCCGGCTCATTGATATTCCGGTCGAGCTCCACGACCGCTATCGCAGGCTTCAGGTTCGCTTTGATTGCGTCAATCATTGCCTGGTCTGCTTCCCGGTCACAGAACGGCTGTCCGTCGCCATCCAGCATTGAAACTCCGCGCTTCGGGATCAGGAACGCAACCGGCCCCGTCGCCGCATTCGCCTTCCGCGCGAAGACCTCTCCCATCTGCCGGTTCTCCTGTGCGTTCGTTCGCATCAATGTAACAGACGGGTTCCATTCATAAAAAAGCCTCTTAGCCGTTCGATATTTCTCAGGAACAGTCGACGGTGCGCCAAAATTTGCCATATCGACGCAACCCGGAACGATCAGATGTGGCACGCCTCGCTGACCCGGCGCGTCCAGGCGCTCCGGACCGGCACTGAAAACACCTTGGCAGAGTTCATCCGCCCATTCCGTTGTGGTTATATCCAGCACGGCCTCAACCAATCCATCGGCAACAAGCGTCTCCATTGCGCGGCCCCCAGCTCCAGTCGCGTGAAATATCAGCACCTCAAACCCGTTTTCCTTCAACAATTTGACGCATTCGCTCACGCAGTCGGTCGTGTTCCCGAACATCGACGCTGTAATGATCGGCCGATCGTCGCCCGATTTCGGCGGCGCGTTCGTGACCATGCCGCAAATGGCTCCTGCAGCCCGGCTATAGATTAACCGTGAGATCCGATTCAGGCCGGCCACGTCCACAATCGACGGGATCATCGTGATGTCTTTCCCTCGGACGTAAAATGACACATCGCCCGACGCAACGGTCGACACGAGGACTTTCGGCACACCGATCGGAAGCGCGCGCATAGCGGAAGCAATGATCGACGAACCGCCCGAACCACCCATTCCGATGATCCCCGCAAATCTTCCCTGCTCGTACAACTGCCGAACCAGCTTCGGTGCAGCTTCGTCAAACGCTTTCATCGCGGCGGCTTTATCTTTTCCGGAACGAATCTGCTCCAGATCAAGTCCGGCCATTTCCAGCACAGCGCCAGCTTCGTGGTCGACCCGGAAAAGGTTCGTGCCGCCGAGTACTCCGATGTTCACCGTCAATACCTGAAGCCCGAGTTTTAAAATTTCTTCGCGCAAAAAGGCATGGTCCTCGCCCTTGGTGTCGAAAGCTCCAATGATACAAACTGTTTCTGGCATTGCGGGGGAACCTGGTTAGCTGGCTACTCGGTTGATTAACGGGATTAGAACTACCTGGCGATACGAAGCAGGCTCAACTCAGGCTGCCGGAGTCACTTTGCAACCCGGAATTTCCCGAAGGAGTCGTTCCGGGCCGGCTGGTGAATAAACGACAATCAGTTCGAGCGTTTGCCTCCCGGTATTCACCGTCGAATGGTACACGTCTGCAGGAATATAGATGCTCGAGCCCGGGCCCACTTTCTCCGGAGGCTGATCGTCGACCATCTGGTCGCCTTCTCCAGATACGACATAAATAATCTCTTCCGAGCCGGGATGATTATGTCGCTCATGCCCTTTCCCAGGCGCCAGTTTCACAATGCCAAAGCTGAACCGCTCCGCGCCGGTCACCATCGGTTCACTGAGGAAATGAATCGTTCCCCAGTCAAATTCGACGCGATCAGCATCCGCTGTGGTCGTGATTACGCCAGATCCAAGTATTTGCATAACCTGCCTATTCCGTGTGCTCCCAGCGTCCCGACGCGGCCGACCGCAGCACGGCGTCGACCACATGCTCGGTCTTCATCGCATCCTCAAAAGTTGGTTCCGCCGGATTTTTCTCATCGACGGAATTCAAGAAATCCGCGAGCGCATGAATGAACGAGTGTTCGAATCCGATGGCCAAGCCCGGTACCCACCAATTCGCCATATAGGGATGATCGCCGTCCGTAACATGAATCGAGCGCCAGCCTCGCATTGTGCCTTCGTCCTTGTGATCGAACCACTGCAGTCGATGCAGATCATGCAGATCCCACGCAATCGATCCATGCTCGCCATTGATCTCCAGCGTGTACAACGCCTTGTGGCCCCGCGCATACCGGGTCGCTTCAAACGTCGCCAGCGATCCGTTGTGAAATCGCGCCAGGAACGCGCTGGCGTCATCGATCCCGACCTTTTCCATTTTGCCGGTCAGATTGTGTTTTCGTTCTTTGACAAACGTTTCGGTCATCGCCGAGACTGAATCGATCCCTCCATTTAACCAGATGGCAGTGTCGATGCAGTGCGCCAGGAGATCACCCGTCACGCCGCTCCCGGCCACATTGATATCCAATCGCCACAACGCCGCACCTCCCTGAGGCACAGCGGGCGAGATCGTCCAATCTTGCAAGAACTTCGCCCGATAATGATAGACCCGGCCCAGCTTGCCGGAATCGATAATCTTTTTCGCAAGGGTCACCGCCGGAATCCGGCGATAATTATACCAGACCATCGTCCGAACTCCGGCTTTCCCGACCGCGTCGACCATCGTCTGTGCTTCTTTCAGATTTCGGGCGAGCGGTTTATCGCACAAAATCATTTTCCCGGCTTGCGCCGCCGCAATCGCAATTTCGGCATGCGTATCGTTCGGGCTCGCAATGTCGATGATATCAATCCCGGGATCATCGACCAGTCGCCGCCAATCGGTGTAATGCGATTCGTAACCCCATTTGTGCGCAAACTGCTTGACCTTCTCCGCATCCCGAGCTGCCACCGCCTTGAGCACAGGCCGATATTTCAGATCGAAAAACTGGGAGACAGACAAATACGCATTCGAATGCGCCCGCCCCATGAACCCGTAGCCGACGAGACCAACATTAAGTTTGTTCATAAACGCTCGTCTATTCTGACCAGCCGTGCGCTTCGCGGACCGCGTTCATCGCACCCAGAATCGAGTTCCAGGTCTCCTGTTTGAGCATCACCTCGTTCGGGAACATGCAGCCATCCCAACAGATGTGCCGGAACGCTTTCGTTAACCGGCCCTGGTCATCCCGGAGCCAATACCCGGCGTCGCGCGCAATATTCAGCTTGCCGTTCGGATCATCCGGTAAACAATGCCGGCCGGTCTTATCGTGCGACCCGCTCCCTTTAACCGTGGCATCGTTCTGAGCCACATGAAAATCGATGGTCCACGGGCGCAGAGCATGCGTCATCGTCTTGAACGCCGCTTGCAGAACGTTCTCGTCTTTCCAGTCAAATCCTTGCGGGAGAATCGCATCCTCAGGCGCGTTTGCACCAAGCGTGTAAAGCAGCGTATGCGCCATATCGGCCTGAAACCCGAGCGTCTGCGGCAGGTCGACAAGCTCCAGCAACTCGACCATCCTCCGCCAACTGTGCATTCCGCCCCAGCAAACTTCCCCCTCGGCCGCCAGCCGTTCGCCATAGTCTTCGGCAATCCGGCAGCACTCGCGAAAGGTCGATGCAATCTTTTTTTGACCATCCGGGTCGGCGGCCCAGGTGCCGGGATCCGTTGCGGAATCGATCCGGACAATGCCGTACGGTCGTATGCCGATTTCACGCAACGTTCTGCAAATACGGCATGCGTTTGTGACCTGTTTGAGAAAGCGGGCCCGTTCTTCCGGGGTACCCATGGCGGAACCGCCGCCTGTCGGCGGCCAGACCGGGGCAACAACCGAACCGACCGCAAGATTTTTGGACGCAATCTTATCCGCTAACGTTTTGAGCTGATCGTCGGTCGAGTCGATGCTGATGTGCGGGTCAGACAGGAATAAATCCACGCCGTCAAACCGGGAACCGTTATTCTCGGCTGCCGCGGTGAGATCCAGCATTGTGTTGAGATCGATAAACGGCTCCGAACCAGGTCCCTTGCCGACAAGTCCCGGCCACATCGCATTGTGCAACTTTGGGAAGTTATTCATGACATGAAATCTGCTAGTCTCAAGGAGACAGCACCAGCCCGCTCCTAAAGCGGCCCGGCAAAGGCTCTTCGATATTCGCTCTTACCTTTATTTTGTTTTGGGGGTCTGAGATACAGTTGTGCGAAGTTTGATGCACACTCACCCGTGGCACAGTTGCCGCCCGGTGCTCAAGGCTGCACGTGTTCGTCTAGACATTAGACTTAGCCGGCTCAGTTTCAATCCTGATCGGTATTTTCGTCGGCGGACTTATTTTCGGTTATGAAATAATTGCTCGCCCAATGCTTTCGGAATCTGTTTTAATTGACCCGCTTTTGTTCATCCAGTCGATCCGGCCATAAGGTGGCTACGTTTGAACAAGTCAGTCCCCAAAATCAGAACTGCCAAACCTCGATGATGAATATCGGCATGAACATGCCCTTCTGTTCGACCGTTCCCGGCGCCACTTCGAAAGCCGGCGCAATCGGTCCCGAGCCGGCGATTCGAAAAACAACGCTCGCACGGTTGAACACGATCATTCACAACTCATCGGTCCGGACCGAGCCAGCACGTTTTAAGTAGTCAGCGATGAGCGAGATCCTTCAACTGCGGAACATAACCAAAACGTTCCCTGGTGTCCGGGCGCTGGAAAATATCTCGTTCGATCTGAGAGAAGGCGAGGTGCATTGCCTCTGCGGCGAAAACGGAGCCGGCAAATCAACGTTGATCAAGATTCTTTCGGGCGCCTACCAGCCCGACGAAGGGGGCGAAATTCTCTTTGAAGGACGCAACGTGATTCTGAGGCCAGATGTTGCAATGAAGATGGGGATCCAGACGATCTACCAAGAGCACGTTGTGTTCGAGACGCTGAGCATCGTGGAAAACATTTTCACCGGCTCGGAGATTGTGCACCGGGGGTTGCTGCAGAAAAAAGAAATGCGCCGGCAGACCGCCGAAGTCTTGAAATATCTGAACAGCGATCTGAGCCCGGACACAAAAATGACCGAGCTCAGCAGCGGCGAACAAAAGACGGTCGAGATCGCCAAAGGCCTGGTGTTCAAAAGGCGCGTGATGATCCTGGACGAACCGACTGCATCGTTTTCCTCCGTCGAGATCGATAACCTGCTAGGGATCGTTCAGACCATCAAAAAAGCCGGGCTCGGCATCATCTACATTTCTCATCACCTGGAAGAGGTCTTCCGGATCGCAGACCGCGTCACGGTGTTGCGCGACGGGCGCAAAGTCAGTGCCTATGACATTAACGGCCTGACTAAGAACACGCTGATCAATGACATGGTTGGCCGTGATCCCTCTACATTCTATCGACGGGAACGGGCACCGATCGGAGAAGTCGTTTTTGAAGCCAAAAACGTGTCGGGCAACGGCGCAAAGAATATCTCGTTCGTCCTCAGAGAAGGGGAAATTCTCGGGATCGCAGGTATGACCGGATCCGGTCGTTCGGAACTCATGAACGTTCTGTTTGGAAGCGCGCGTCTTGATTCTGGAGAGATCCTGATTCGGGGAAACGTCATCAAACATTCAAGTCCGAAGTCAGCGATCAGAAACAAGATGTGTTTCATCACCGAAGACCGGCAAAACACCGGTCTTTTTCTGCCGCAGACCATCACACAGAACGTCGTAGTCGCGAACCTGGTGAACACCGGCGAAT
>CAZMNG010000047.1:0-12052 GCA_964567505.1 uncultured Chthoniobacterales bacterium | reverse complement strand
CTTGGGCACATCCGAGCTTGGCCATTTAAAGATTTTGCTGCTACGGAGGCCCTCGACCTGAGCTCGCATCGAAGGCATCCTGTTGGCCTGCGAAATGTCCAAACTGCAGACTCCGATCCGGCCTAGTCTAGGCCGGATCGGAGCTGTGTGTGCATTTTTCACGGGGTGTGAAAAATGCACGCTAGGCAGCGGCGTCGACGCCTTGGGTTGGGGGCATTTCAACGTGTTCAGGTTGCTTTCGATTGCGCACAGTGTGCTGAACGCGCCGAAAGTTCCGAATAATTGACTAGCGTGCCGCTGGAGAAATAGTATGTAAGGTTTTTGTTACACGATGCGCGGCAGGCTGGTCGTTGGACTACTCTTGATTGGACTATTGAGCTTTTCTTCGCCTGCGCTGGCAGACGGAGAGGGTGGTTGGCTTTTTGATTCGCTGACTCCCCCACCTGGCGGCGCGAAGTCCGACGGTGAACAGATCTACGAAGTCCTGCTGAAGATGCTCGATCGCTGGAACGCCCACGACGTAGAAGGCTACCTCAGCATTTATTGGAAATCGCCGAGTCTTCTGGTCGTTGTGGATTCCGAGCAGTACAACGGCTGGCAGGAGCTTCGCGATTCATACATCAACGGCTATCCAAATCGGGATTCGATGGGATACATCACCCCGGCGCGGATCCAGATCAAACTTCTCAAGCCGGACCTTGCATTGGCTCTCACCTGGTGGTCGATTTCGTTCCCGAATTCGAAGCAGAAGGTTGTGGGCAACTCGACGATGAACCTGCAACGATTTGATGACGGTTGGAAGATCGTCGCATCGCATTCCAGCACGGCCGACATGTGAGCCAAAAACACAGCAGCGTTCACCGTTTCCAGTGAACGCTGGGCGTCAATTGTTACGAAAATTTTACAACGTCACACCCCGGTGAGTGTTCACCAGGTTCATTGTTGACCACGGATCATGACCCCTGATAGCGACGGAATCCCGGCGAAGAAGGGAGTTCGTAAAGCTGCCAGTTATCGTCCGCTTTTTTGATATTAGCGTCCGGGTCGCTGCTGAAAATCTTCAGGCCTTTCTGGTTGGTGCAAACATAGAGCTTCCCCTTGTGGATGAAGAACACGTTCGGATCGCTGTCGGCCGCCCGATGTCTGCTCATGCTGTAGGCACAGAAACCACCGTACTGCGGAGCGAACTTTTCAGGACTCTTGTCGAAGTCATCTTTGTCGGCCTGCGACGCAAACAGATAGATCGCGCCGTTGTATGTGCTTCGGATAGAAGGCTTTCCTTTTACCGCCTTGCCTTGCTTGAAGTACGCCACCGGGTCGTATCCCTTCAGAATAACACCGTTTGCATCGACGTTGAGTTTGGGTCCATTCTTGGCTTTGACCGAACCGGCGGTATCCGCCTGGGCCAACTGCATCGGCTCGCCACCATTGCTGTAAACCGTCTGGCTGGCCTGCAGAGGCTCAGCCGCATGAGTTGTCATCAATGCTCCGACTGAACCAATCGCTGCGACACATGCCGCCCTAAATAAGCTTGGAATTTTTTTCATGACTGACGTTTCGAATGTGATACCTGAGCGCCAACCTCGCGTCTCGTCGCAAGCTGGTGCAGAATCGCTTCTTCACTAGCCAGAACATGTGTCGGATGCAACGCAAAATAGTTCGACGAGGCCCTGACTAGAAATTTCCACGACGTTCCGCGTGAGTCTCGTCCGCGCCTGAATCACGCGGATGCAAAGCGCCGGTCTTCGCTTAACATTGGAGCGATATGCCAAAATCGATCGACGACTTGGGCGAGAAGGAGATTCTCGCCTTGGCCATTACTCTCGAAGAAGAGGATGGAAAAATTTATGCGGAATTCGCCGAGCGGATGCGGCCGAACTACCCGCAAACTGCTGCGACGCTCGCCGCGATTGGTCAAGAGGAGTCGGGCCACCGGCATCAGTTAACCGAGATGTATCGCCAGAAATTTGGGGAGCACATCCCGCTGATGCGCAGGCAGGATATCAAGGGTTTCGTCAACCGTAAACCGATCTGGATGAATCACATGTTGACCATCAATCAAGTCCGGAACGAGATCGGGTCGATGGAGCAGGAGACGCGACGGTTCTACGAAGCTGCTGCTCAGCGATCCACGAGTGCCGCCATTCGCGAACTCCTCGGCGACCTCGCTGCAGAAGAAAGCAAGCACGTAAAACTGGCGGAAGAACTCGAAGCAAAACAGGTCGAGTCCGGGGCGCGAAAGGAAGAAGATGATGCCGCGCGCCGGACATTCGTTTTGCAGATCGTTCAACCCGGCCTCGCCGGGCTGATGGATGGCTCTGTTTCAACTTTGGCTCCGGTTTTTGCCGCGGCATTCGCAACCCGGAGCAGCTGGGATGCGTTTCTTGTCGGTCTCGCTGCTTCGATCGGGGCAGGGATCAGCATGGGATTTGCCGAAGCCCTATCCGACGACGGCGCGCTGAGCGGCCGAGGGCAGCCGTTGCTGCGAGGAACGATCTGTGGCGCGATGACAACGCTCGGAGGGATCGGCCACACTCTCCCGTTCCTGATCCCGAGTTTCTACTACGCAACAATATTGGCAGTAATCGTCGTGGCGATCGAACTCGCAGTGATTTCCTGGGTGCGTCACCATTTCATGGACACACCGCTTTTGTCCGCGATATTTCAGGTCGTTTTGGGCGGGGTACTTGTTTTCATTGCCGGGATCGTCATTGGATCGGCGTGAGCAGCGAACAGGATGCGACAATTGTTATCCAGTCTAGGTCCACTCGGATTGTTGTTGTCACTGGGAACTGCGGGTTGTTCCAAGGCGCCTGAACAGACCGTCCCTGTATCCGGTCACGAAAACGCCTCGGCACTGAACGACGGCGAATCGATCTTTCAGTCCAGATGCTTCGTTTGTCACGGACGCCAAGGTAAAGGGGATGGACCCGCAGCAGCCGGTCTCGGCGCGACCGTCCGTGATGTGACAAACCCGGCCTGGCAGGACTCGACGTCGGATGACACCATTCGATCCGTCATCCGCAACGGCGCCCGTACGATTGGCGGCAGTGCCGCGATGGCATCGAACCCGGACCTGTCGGATGAACAGATTGGATCCTTGGTTGAGTATATTCGCAGGCTGCGCAGGTAGGGAGGAGGGCGTTTACCGTTTACCGTTTGCCGTTCACCGTTCACCGTTCACCGTTTACCGTTTGCCGTTTGCCGTTTGCCGTTCGCCGTGGGCACAGGGAGATCGGTAGCGGGTTGGGCTTGTGCGAGGTTGGGTTCTCGGCAATGAGTAGGAGAACGATTTCTTCATGATCACGCGGCTCGTTTTGGCTTATCTGTGCTGCGTCTGCTCCATTGCGATTGCAGGCGACCCAACTGTCAAGATTGAAGGGGTCTGGCTGCAGGCCGTCCCACCCGTTGCGGAAGTGACTGCGCTGTACATGAAAATCACAAATCTTGGCGAGACACCGTTGCAGCTGGTCGGTGCGTCTTCGTCGATTGCCACAACGATCGAACCGATGATCACCACGCGGAGCAAGCGGAAGGGACAGGAAATCATGGGGATGGAAGGCGTCGCGCACATGGAAATCCCCGCCGGCGGTGTCCTCGAATTAAAGCCTGGCGGGAACCACCTCATGGTCATGGGGCTCGTCTCGCATCCAAAGGAAGGCGAACACGTGGAGTTCTCGATACGATTTGCGCCAGGGGATCGACAGATTGATGTTGACGTCCCGGTCCTCCAGCAGGAGCCAAAATGAACGAAACTGTATCGGAGCCAAAAGCGCAGAACGCTCCCGCGCACGCCATCACGCGCCGGATGTTCGTCGCAGCAGCCGCGCTCGGCGGCGCTCTGCTGATCAGCCTCCTCATCACGCGTTACTTCGCGTACCGCGAGACCCAGGCAAATTTTTACGGACAAGCGTTGGTACCGGCAAAGGAGGCCTTTGATTTTCGCCTCCTGGATCAAGACGGAAAGACGTTTGAGCTCAGCCAGCTTCGAGGAAAAGCCGTGCTGTTCTCCTTCGGATTTACCCATTGTCCGAACGTTTGCCCGACGACATTGAGCGATCTGGCAAAGCTTTACCGGGCACTCCCTGCGAACGAGCAAAAACTCGTTCAGGTGCTTTTCGTCAGCGTCGACCCGCAGCGCGATACGCCGGCGATGTTAAAAAGCTATGTCCCCTACTTCAACGATTCGTTTATCGGATTAACCGGCACTCAAGCGCAGATCGCAGAGACCGCAAAAGCTTATGGAGCGTTCTACGAATTTGTCCGCGATCCGTCCGGCAATCCCGATTCCTATACGGTGAATCATTCCGCGATTACGTATCTCATCAGCCCGGACGGGAAATGGAAACTCCTGTACAACTTCGATCAGCTCAGGGACTCAAAAAAGATGATCCAGGACATCGAACGGGTTCTCGCGGGCGCTTGATGGATCAGTCACCGGCTCGCGCCTTTCGTTTTCTAGACAAGCCCCCTGCGATTTGTGATGCAAGCACTTGACCGAAGAGTCTTCGGGTTAGTCGCTCGGCGGCCACCCGTGGTTCATTGTCCGACGGCAGGCTTACTTGAAGATCTCGTCGAAAAACACCTGCATCTGTGTCCAGGACCGAGTGGCGGCTTCCGCGTTGTAGCCCACTCCATCGAGACCGGCCGCGCGCGCTTTGTCGGCATCGGGATTTGAGAATGCGTGCAGCGCCCCGGAGTACTCGATGAACTGATAATCGAACTTCCCGTCGTTCATCGATTTAAGAAATCCGTCAACTGCCTCTTTATTGACCCGTGGGTCCAATGCACCGTGAAGGATCAGGAATTTGGCTTTCGTCTTTTGCGCCGCGTCGGCCGGGGCCGGGATCAGCCCGCCATGAAACGTCACCACACCGGCAAGGGGCGCCCCGCTGTATGCCAGGGCGAGCGACGCAGAACCTCCGAAACAGAACCCGATCGCTGCGACCTTCGTTTCGTCCACCAAACCGGTTTTCAGGAGCTGATCGAGCGCCGCTTGCGCACGACCAACCATCAGCGAAGGATTACTGTAAAATGGGCCTGCAAGTTCCTTAGCCTTGCCCGGTTCGGTCGTCACCTGTCCGTCTCCGTACATGTCCGCCGCAAACGCCACGTAACCCAGATTCGCCAGTTGCTGCGCCCGGCCTTTGATGTAGTCGTTCAGTCCCCACCATTCCGGGAAGACAACAATTCCGGGGGGTTTGCCTTTCTCCGTAATCGAGTCGTCGTATGCCAGGAACCCTTCCAGCTTGGCACCGTCCTGTTCGTAGCTGACCGCTTTGGTAACCAACTTTGCTTGAGCAGAAATCTCGCAAATCATAATTAGCATGGCAATCGAAAGGGCTTTCATAAGAAATCCGGAGACTGATTTTCGCTAATGAGGTGATTGAATTCGATGCAGGCCGGCCAGAGCAGCCGGCAACGCATGCACATTACCCTGAACTTCTCACAAGTTACAGGACTTCCGAGCGGTTCACCCGTCGGAAGCCTTCGTCGAGTTCAGTCGAGTCGCTGCTTGCCGGGATGAACCCCCGAATGCGTTCGTGGCCACGCTGTGATCAGCGGATCGGAGCATCGCCTTTCTCAACATTTTCCTGGACTGCGATGATGGTGTAGGTCCCGTCGTCGTCCTGAATCACAGCGGTAACATCCGAAGTCCCGCGGTCTTCGTCACCCCGGTCACCGAGCGCAAATCCGGCACGATAGGTCACGACATATTGGTTAAGCTGCCGTCCCGCGTGAGCGACCGGGTCGCTCAAGAGTTCATATTTTCTGCGCGGCCAACGGCGCCGAAATTCGATGACATCTTTTCGGATGAATTCGCCATCCACGATCCCTTTGTCATAGTAGTTCACGTTTGGCGCGTAGAATTGCATCACGCTGTCGACCCGGTCCGAGGCGCCCGACTGGACGAACGCCTGCACAAACGCAAGCAGACTCGGCTTCATGGCAACGATGTCCGAATTCGGCGCGTTCGGGACCGCGGGAGGGAACCCATTTGCAGGCGACAACTGGGGCCCACTGGCCTGTTGGTCGACGGTCTGGACTTTCTTCGGGGCAAGGATCAGGACCGTGGCGTCTTTGGATTCAGAGAAGATCTCCTGATCTCGCAGCGGCGCGGTGCGATTAGACGGGGTGAAACCTCCGGGGTACGCGATCAGAATCATCGGCCGCGCCTCATCGATTGGGATTGCGAAGTTAATTCGCTCTGGAATGGCGCCCATTGTTTTCGCCAGTTCCATCGCATTGATCTTCGCCACGACGATCCCGATCACTTCGCCTCGGTCGTTGAGAAGAGGTCCGCCACTGTTGCCAGGATTGATATTGGCATCAATCTGGAGAAGTGGCGTATGCTCCGAGCGCCGGATTGCGTTGATTTTTCCATCGTATCCCGAGACATCGTACCCAATCTTCGAATACATCGGGTACCCCATGGCAAGCACAGTGTCCATGACGTTCATGGACCGTGATCGCCCGATCGGGAGCGTCGGATAATTCGATCCTTCGATTTTCAGGAGAGCGAGATCCTTGTCCGGGTCGGACGCGATTATCTTCGCGGGAAGCCGGGTCCCATTCGACAGCACAACTTTCTGTTCTCGAGAATCGGCGATGACGTGATTGTTGGTGAGGATGTAGCCATCGGGGTGAAAGATGAATCCCGAGCCGGATTTAATCTCCTCGCCGAATAGAGGAAGGCCCCGCACGCCCCACGCGATCACCAGGAACAGGAAGTAGCACGCCCGATTCATCGGATTGAAACTCGTCTGTAGTAATCAGCGCAGCGCGAAAATCTCACGAGGGCATGTTCAATACCGCACGAAGCGCGCTTTTTCCTTCCGGCGAGTACCGGACGCGCTGCTCCAAAGAATCGATTCGACCATCCAGACCGGTCAGCGTGATCCGGAAAATGCGAACGGTATCGTTGGGCTCAAAGAGCCAGTGGAGGCTTGCCGCCGACACCGGCATGAGGCCGGCGGTTTCATTCCATTGCCCCCCATCGAGTTGCGGTGCGACGTCGTTCACGAGCAATAGCGGCGTCGGATCGGTCACATCTTCAATTCGAATCGAGCTGAGTGCATCGGTCTGTTTCGGACGGATTGAAAAGGTCCACCGGACATAATAATTGCCGTCCAATGTCACCGCTTGAGGAGTGGCCCCTGCCACAATCACTCGATCGTTTTCGGCTTGCGCAAAATCCGGAGTTGGTCCGGAGACCTGAGATGAGGGACTTGCGCAACCGCTCAGTAAAACGACCGGCAAAACCATAGAAAGGAAAATGCTAAGCCGGGCCCGAATCATTACCTGAACGATTACATGCGCGGAGGTGAAGTCAAAATGTTCGCCCGACGCAAGACTTCAATTGTGACAGAATTGTTACGTTGCGCTGATTGCCTAAAAAGCGAGCAACTGATCTTTTCCGGGTGCGCACAACTGCGACCCCACTATGGAACTATTCGGAGAGACCCTTGGCATCGCGACCGCTTTGTTTCTGCTGCTCGCCCTCCTGCTGGCACTCAGTTTTGAGTTTGTGAACGGTTTTCATGACACCGCAAACGCGGTAGCAACCGTCATCTACACGCAAAGCTTGCCGCCCTGGATCGCGGTGGTCTGGTCCGGGTTATGGAACCTGTTCGGTGTGCTGACTTCGACCGGCGCGGTTGCTTTTGGCGTCGTGGCGTTGCTCCCCGTTGAACTCGTGCTGAATGTGGGGTCCGGCGCCGGGTTTGCCATGGTATTCGCGCTGTTGATCTCGGCGATCATCTGGAATGTCGGGACCTGGTACTTGGGACTGCCGGCCTCCAGTTCGCACACATTGATCGGTTCGATCATGGGTGTCGGACTTGCTAACTCGATGATTTCCGGCCATGTGTTCGGCGAAGGAGTGAACTGGGCCAAAGCGTCGGAAGTGTTCAGCTCCCTGATCGTTTCTCCCATTGTCGGGTTTGTTTGTTCGGCGATTTTGCTCCTGGTCATTAAGGCGGTGGTGCGAAAAAAAGAGCTGTTCGAGGCGCCAGATCCGACAAAAGCGCCTCCATGGTGGATTCGCGGCATCCTAGTCTTGACTTGTACCGGGGTCAGCTTCGCTCACGGCTCGAATGACGGTCAAAAAGGGATGGGTCTGATCATGCTGATTTTGATTGGAATTATTCCAACCATTTTCGCGGTCAACCTTGATGCGGACTCCAAGGCGGTTGCCGACCTTGAGCTTGCCGCTCGCAAAACGATGGCAATGCTCGACCTCGCGGGCAACGGCAAAGGCATAGCGGACAAGGCCGCTCAGGAGGTACTGTCCGGGTTCCTGAAAACAACCGGGCAATTCAATGACGATATCTATCCGGCGCTCGCCGCAAAAAATCGCGATATTGTCAACCGGCTCAACGGCAAAAGCAGCTTCCGGGACGTCCCCAAGGAAGAACGTGCCGCCCTTCGGAGCGACATCTATCTGGTTTCCGAATCTCTCAACAAACTGGCCAGACAGGGCAAGCTCGGTGATCCGCAGCAGAAAGAGACGTTGATCGAATTTCGGGCGAAGCTGAGGCCGATGGTCCAATTCATCCCGCTCTGGGTGAAGGTTGCGGTCGCATTTGCGCTGGGCTGCGGCACGATGATTGGTTGGAAAAGAATTGTGGTCACGGTCGGTGAAAAGATCGGTAAATCGCACCTGACTTACGCGCAGGGAGCCTCAGCAGAACTGGTTGCAATGGCAACAATCATGGCTGCAGACAATTTCGGGCTGCCAGTCAGCACGACGCACGTCCTGTCCTCCGGTATTGCCGGAACAATGGCGGCCAACCGTTCCGGACTGCAGGCAAAAACGCTCCGAAATATTGTCCTCGCCTGGGTGCTGACATTACCGGCGTGCGTGTTAATCGGAGCCGCAACATTCGCAGGCGCACTATACATCGTGCTCGATGTGCTTCACGTCGGCTGAACCACCCGATCACCGCAGCCCGCAAGAGAGTTCACCTGAGAGGCACAGCGCCGTTGCTTCGCCGCGCCGCTGTGCCTCTCAGGTGAACGCGTGCGATGCCTCCGGAATCACTCTGACTCGGAAGGAACCGATACTGCCCCGTGTTGGAGCGCCCAGCGAACAAAATCCGCGGAGGCATTTTTGGTCCCGTAGATATTCGCCGATTTGATATTGGCGATCGATTCCCACTTGATATCGCGGAGGTCGGCGTTCCGAAGGTCGACCCCGCTGAGGTTCGAGCCGCTAAGATCGGCTCCGGAGAGGTCAACCCCGTTCAGATCGGCATCCTGAAACAAGACGTCGATAATTTTTGCATTCCGGAAGCTGCCGTTCCGGACATTTGCGGATGCGAAATCGGCGGAGTCCAATCGCGCGGATTCGAAGGTCCCGCCCCGGATGTCGGATGAGCTAAAGTTGGAACGGACAAGGTTTGCGCGCGTCAAGTCGATGTTTTGAAGAAACGAATCGCTGACGTCAACACCGACGAGCGGCACGCCATCCTTGGTCAGTTCCTCAAGCGCTTCGATTCTGCCTCCGGATCCTCCTTTGCCTTGAGCAGTATTAATGACCTGCCAGGCCTGGTAGTGCTTTTGTTTTACCCTGTCACCGCTTTCCGCAAAGTACGAGATGACGGCAAACATAATTGAGAGCGTGCCGGCATATTCGAGGACTTCCAGAAACGCCCAGCCGCTCAGCCAATAAGCGAGCCATTTGCAAGCCCATTCCAGCCAATGGACAGGCACCAGGACAGGGCGCCGCGTCTCTCGGCGAAACTCTGACCAGGTCTTTGGACGATGACGCTCGGTGGAAATGAACATTGCGAATATTTGTATGCCCCGCGGTCTCGGGAGTAATCCCCGGTCTCTTGATTCGTGCGAATTATTCGGCGCCGCGTCAAGAGCGTGGTAGCTTAACTGGAGGATGAGATCAACGGGTGTGCTTGTCGTGTGTTGGCTCGTCGCAGTCGCAATCACTACGAGCGGAGAAACGGTCTGCGTGAGTACGATTGACGGCGCCATCGGCCCCGCAACAGCGAGCTACGTTTCGCGGTGCGTCGACGAGGCGAAATCCAAGAGAGCACAGTGCCTGGTGATTCAACTCAATACGCCCGGCGGTCTGCTCGATTCGACAAGGGTAATTGTCCAGAAGCTTCTTGGTTCGCAAATTCCGGTCGTTGTCTATGTAGCACCGACCGGTGCAACCGCAGCAAGCGCCGGAACCTTTATTACCCTGGCAGCAAGCGTTGCCGCAATGGCTCCGGCGACGACGATCGGCGCAGCGCACCCGGTGACCTTAGGCGGGATACCGGGCGGCGGCCAGGCGCAACCCGACCAGACAATGACCCAGAAACTGGAGAACTTTGCGGTCAGTTACATCGAAGCGATCGCGAGCCGGCGCAGCCGAAACGTCGACTGGGCTAAATCGGCTGTTCGCGAGAGTTCTTCGATTACCTCGGAAAAGGCCCTGCAATTGAAGGTAATTGAGATCATTGCGCCGAACCTGAAAGATCTGCTCCGGCAATTGGACGGACGCATCGTTGACGGCCGGCAGCTCAAAACGGCAAACGCGCAGGTCGTCGAAATTAAAACGTCTTTGGCCGAGCGGGTTTTCCAAATGTTATGGCGACCCGAAACGATGTTTATCTTAATGCTGATCGCCATCTTCGGACTCGTGGGCGAAGTGAGCACCCCGGGAGCGATCCTGCCCGGTGTCGCCGGGACGATCGCGCTTGTGCTCGCGCTATATATGGCCGCGGCTCTTCCGGTCAATGTCGCGGGACTCCTCCTAATCGGGTTGGCCGTTGTCCTTTTTGTGATCGATCTCTTCGCCACAACGCATGGTGTGCTGACGGGCGGCGGGATCCTGGCGTTTATTGTCGGATCACTGATGCTGTTCGATCAGCGCGACCCTTTGTTCCGCCTTTCATTGTGGTACATCATTCCCAGTGCGGCTCTGATCGCCGGGTTTTTCCTGTTTATCATCGGCAAAGGGATTAAATCTCAGCAACTTCCAGCGAAATCAGGGAAGCAGACGATGCTGGGCAAAGAGATGAACGCGTTGACTCCAATTGACTCCGAGAACGGAAAGGTCTTCTTTGAAGGGGCCTATTGGAACGCAAGAAGCGCGGCGCCAATCGATCAGGGAGCACTCGTCCGGATCGTCGCAATTGAAGGTCTGACGCTGAAAGTCATTCCAAGTGCTATTTCGGGGTCAGCACACTAGAATTTGAAGGAAAACTCCATGTTAGAAGAAACCACGAAACTCCTGGGCCTGTTGATCCCGATCTTCGTCCTCGCCGTGATCATTCTACCCCAGGTGGCCCGCATCCTCCGCGAATACGAACGCGCAGTAATTTTCCGGCTTGGCAAGCTGCTCGGGACCAAAGGTCCCGGCCTGATCTTCCTGATTCCCGTCGTGGACCGAATGGTGAAAATGGATCTTCGCGTCGTGACGATCGACGTCGCGCGCCAGGAGTTCATGACTCGCGACAACGTCCCTGTGACGGTCGATGCAGTCGTCTACTTTCGCGTCGTCGACCCGGAGGCAGCGGTAATAAAGGTCGAAAACTATCTAAAGGCGACGTCGCTCATATCCCAGACAACATTGCGCAGCGTTCTGGGGCAGGCCGAACTCGATGAGCTCTTGTCCCAACGCGACAAGATCAATCTCACTTTGCAGGAAATTATCGACCGGCAGACCGACCCCTGGGGAATTAAAGTGGTGTCCGTTGAGGTGAAAGATGTCGTTTTGCCGGACGGGATGAAGCGGGCAATGGCCCGGCAAGCCGAGACAGAGCGCGAACGGCGCGCCAAAATTATTAACGCAGAAGGCGAATTTCAGTCTGCGGAGAAACTGGTGCAAGCGGCCGCGATGATTTCGGCGCAACCGATCGCTCTCCAACTCCGGTACCTGCAAACGATGAAAGAAATCTCCAGCGAACATAGCACGACCACATTCCTGCCCATACCGATTGATCTGTTTGCCCCGTTTTTGAAGAAAAACGAAGACCAGAAAAAGGAAACAACCTAGTACTTACATGCAAAAATGAGCGATATTATCGCGTATTGGCTGTTGCTTGAT
>CAZMNG010000046.1:0-12119 GCA_964567505.1 uncultured Chthoniobacterales bacterium | reverse complement strand
TTTTACGATTCGACCACCGTCTACCAAGGAATCGGTCGCGGTCTAGACCTCAAATTTATCACTGCTCTGAATCGCTTTGTCGCGGAGGAATGCCGGCCGGATCGCACGTTCCTGTTGGACCTCGACGTTGCGCTCTCTCGGAAGCGTCAGTTGCGGCGGGTTCGCCCGGTTGGGCAACCGGACAGGATCGAACAGCTCTCGGACGAGTTTTTCCAAAGAGTGCGAAACGGGTACTTGGAGATCGCCCGGGCCGAGCCGGGACGTCTAAAAGTCATAGACGCCTCCGGATCCGAAGATCAGGTGACCGAATCGATCTGGAGCGAGATTAATGGCCTTCTCAGTTGAACAGGCATCAGGCTATCTGCGCGAAGCCACCACCCACGGGCGGCTCGCGCACACATTCCTGTTCACCGGGCCGGATGGAAGCGGGAAGCGTCGGCTGGTCGCTGAATTTTTTCGGATTGCAAATGGAGAGACAGCCACCGCGATCGATCTGCACGTCATTGAACCGGAGTCAAAGTCCAGGAGAATCCTTGTCGAACAGATTCGGAACCTCGAGGGTGCACTCCGGATGCGTGCGAGCCGCGCGAGATTCAAATTTGGAGTGGTTTATGAGGCGGACCGCCTGATGCCGCAAGCTGCCAATGCCTTCTTGAAAACGCTGGAGGAGCCGCCCGATCACTCAATATTAATATTGGTCACTGCGCTTCCGGAAGTGTTGCTCGACACGATCCGGTCTCGCTGCATCGAGGTCACCTTGTTCAGGGGCGGTAAAAAAGATCTGACGCCCGACGAGTCGGTGGCATTGGAAGAGTTGTTTAAGCTGATTTTCGCCAACGGGTTCTCCGTCGTGACCGCATTGAAGTATACCCGCCTCATTCTTGGGCTCCTGGCAAACCTGCGCGAGAGAATCGAAACCGAGCATGGCGAGCTTCTAGCGAAAGATCAATCTGCCTTCAAACAGACCACAGACGGTGTGTGGCTGGCCGAACGCGAAGTTCGGCTGACTGCGCTGACCGAGAGCCGCTACGTCAAAGCGCGCGCAGACTTGATTATGAAACTGGTCGAAGCTTTCGGAGACGCGTTGCGCATCAAGTTCGAGAGCCGGCACCTCGATATCGAAGAACACCGTTTTTCCGCTGCACGTCTGGCAGAGCGAATTTCGAGCGACGAATTGCTCGAAAGAACCGGCGCTCTGCAATCCTTGATGGACTCCTTAGCACGGAACGTTCAGGAGGCTCTCGCAATCGAAGTTGCTTTCATGAAGGCAGTTGGCCCGGCCGCACAGAATCTGGCTCGAGTTTCGACGCCGGCCCAGTTTGAACTCAACAAAGCAGATGCTATTACAGACAAAGGACAGTAGAAGAGGATATTCCCACCATGCAACTCCTCCTGTTACGCCACGCCGAGGCCGAACCTCAAGCCGCGAATGACGAGGCGCGCACGCTGACCGAGAAGGGAAGAAGGCAGGCCGCAAACGTCGGACGATTCTGCGCCGGCCATGACCTTCTGCCCGAGATCATCTTATCGAGTCCCGTTCTGCGCGCCCGTGAGACAGCGAAGATTGTCGCGCACGAACTGGGGTTGTCGAAACTCGTGCAGGTCGAAGAGTTTCTCACAATCGGCATGTCGCCCGAGTCCGCGCTTTCCGGGCTCGACAAATACTCGCGCAAGGCGAGCGTCATGCTGGTCGGACACGAACCTGACTTTAGCCGCCTGTCCGGTGTTCTGATCGGCGGTCTGCCGGGGAGCGTTCATTTTCGAAAAGCGACGCTGCTGAGCGTCAGTCTTCAAGACCTAAAACCTGGAACCGCCACAATCGAGTTCCTCATACCGGTAAGATGCTTATGAACCCCGAGATCATTCGAACCAAGCAGTTTGTTAACACAGCCGTTGCGTACATCGAAACCGCCGCAAAGCAGGCAATCGGAGAGCGCGGATTTTTTCGGATAGCGCTCAGTGGCGGAAATACGCCCCGCCCTGTTTACAAGACGATTGCCCAGAAAGATTGCCAGTGGGCAAAGTGGATCATCACGTTCGGCGACGAACGTTGCGTGCCGCCGGCTGACGAGCAAAGCAACTTCCGGATGGCGTCAGAGTCATTGCTGGCGCTGGCGAAACCGGCCGAGGTATATCGAATTCAGGGTGAGATCGATCCGGAGCAAGCGGCGACCAAATACCAGGACATCCTTCATTCTTTGGCAACGCGATTCAATGAGACGCGTTACACGCACGACCTGATCCTTCTCGGCCTGGGCGGCGACGGGCACACCGCCTCGCTGTTTCCTCAGACGGCGGCGCTGCAGGAAACACAAAAAGATGTCGTTAGCAACTTCGTGCCGAAGTTCAATACCTACCGGATCACCTTCACTTATCCGTTGATCAACGCGGCTCGGCGGGTGGCGTTCCTTGTGAACGACCCGAGCAAACAGTCGGTGATTAACCAAGTCCTCGAACGTGGCCACGGATTCCCATCCGAAAGAATCCAGCCTGTCAATGGCGAATTGGTCTGGTTGCTGGGAGAGTAGTTCGATAAGACTGGCAGGCTGACCAAGTCGTGATACGATGCGCGGATGCGCACGTCACCCGCAGGTTTTGCGATGAGTGAACTCAGTACGATTGTCGAGCGGTGTAATCCCGGCTTCGACTCGGCACGTGCGATTTCTTGGCGAACCGAGGAAGAAACCTGGCCGGAGTGGCTCCGGTCGTCGTTTGAACCAATCGTGCTTCCGCATCTGTGGAGAGTGCTCAACTTAGCGGAGCGACAATCCGTGAGAGAGATCATTCGGCTGGATGTCGAATTCAACCGTTCCTTGAAGCAGTGGCCGCGGCAAAGCAGCGTTGAAGCCGGCCGCCTCCTTCTCCAGCGGCGCGCGCCACGGAGCGACCGGTTGATGGCTCGAATTCAAGAGGCGATTCGGAACGGAGAGGCTTTCGGGCATTTCGCGACGCTGTATGCCGTCCAATGCGGTACGTTTTCGATCCCGGCGCGGACCGCAATCTTCGGTTATCTCTTGCAGGAACTGGCGGTCGGTGCATCGGACGAATCGGCTCAAGTGAAATTGCTTGAGGCGTCCGTTGACTCGGTGAACGAATTTTTGCGTATATCCTCAAACGGACTGAATGAGGGTTTGCGTGTCCATGGCTGAAACCGTTGCTGAAACAAAGGTTGAAACGTCGATTGGAATTCCATGGAACGTCGTTGTGCACGACGATCCAGTGAACCTGATGAGTTACGTCACGATGGTTTTCCAGCGGGTTTTCGGGTATTCGAAGGAGAAAGCTCTACAGCACATGCTGGAAGTCCATCACAAAGGGCGCTCCATTGTCTGGACTGGAGCTCGTGAGCGTGCCGAGTTTTACGTCCAGCAGTTGCATGGCTACCTGTTGCTTGCGACTTTAGAAAAGGTTCAATGAGATGGTAATTCGCCGGCAGACGGAATATGGGATCGAGTTTACGGATATTGAACCGGTTGAAGCAGATTTGCTTCGACAGATTCCTGCAGTCTGCGAAAGCGGTGAAAATGCTCGTTGCGAAGAAAGGCTCTTCAGCAGACCCGCGGACGCCAGCGAAGCACAGTTTCTGAGCGACTGGGATGAATACGTGCGGCCTGAGCTTCGGCACCTCTTTCTTTCGGCAAAAAACACAGTGAGCGCGGATCTCGCGAGATTGGCAAGTGGCACCGGAAAGCTCGGCCGTCTAGTCGTGCCCCAAGCGCATGCGGACGCGTGGCTGAACGCTCTGAACCAGGCGCGGTTGATTCTTGCGACGAAATTCAACTTCACCGATCGCGAGCTTTCGATGCACGAACGGCCGAAATGGTTCTCGCGACGTGATATGGTGCTGCAGCAGATTAACTTTTACGCAGAGATACAGGAACGCATCATTGATGTCGTGACCGATGAATGAGGTTTCGAAAACAATATGATTGCTGTTGGTGCCGGCGATTGGTTCGGTGGCGGGATGCTTGTCGCAATGGGGCGGCTGGAGCCCGGTAGAATTCGGGTCTTGAAGCGGTGCTACGACTGGCTAGGCTTGCGCTATGAGTAAACCCGTTGTCGAAGTGCAGGTGCGCGCCGTGATTCCCACGAGCGGTGGCTGCGCCGTGTTTATTGGCAACGAGCAGAAGGTCTTTGTGATCTATGTCGATCAAAGTGTGGGCGCTGCGATCACGATGTTTATGCGAGGCACTCAGAAGGAGCGGCCTCTTACGCACGATTTGCTCGGCCATATCTTGCGAGCTCTCGGAGCAAAAGTCGAACGGGTGATCGTCAACGATCTGAAGCGTGGCACCTATTTCGCCCGATTGATCCTCAGCGCCGAGAACGAACTCCAGCAAAAAAAGATTGTCGAGATTGATGCCCGGCCGAGCGACTGCATCGCGATGGCAACCCAGCAGACCGCACCGATCTACGTCAGCCGCGAAGTCTGGCAGGAAGTTGAGGACATGAGCGAGGTACTTCGAAAAATGGAAGAAGAGAGCTCACAGTCGGAAGAGAGCGACGAAGAACCCTAGCCCCGCGAAAATCACTCAAAGGCCGCAGCGACAAACTCATTGCGGACTAAAGACTAAAGACTAAAGACTAAAGACTAAAGACTAAAGACTAAAGACTAAAGACCTCCTCACCTGACGCTGCAACGTCGGTTTGCCTCAGTTTTATTGAGCTCTCTATTGAATTTGAAACCGTCTCTAATAGTGTGCCGTCGAAATGACTGAAAGCTGGGATATTCCCTCCGCAATTGCGCTTTACAATATCGATCGCTGGGGCACCGGATACTTCAACATCAATGCCGCCGGGAATGTCCAGGCTATGCCGACGCAGGCATACGGCGAAACGATCGATTTAATGGATGTCGTCGCCGAAGCGCGCAATCGCGGTATGGCCTTCCCTCTGGTTATCCGGTTCCAGGATCTCCTCAGGCACAGGGTTGAGACAATCAATCGTGCGTTCCACTCCGCGATTGCCGAAGCAAACTATCAAAACCTCTACAAGGGCGTTTTCCCGATTAAGGTTAACCAGCTGCGCGAAGTGGTCGAAGAAATTATGGATGCCGGCCGGCCGTTCAACTTCGGTTTAGAAGCCGGAAGTAAGCCGGAGTTAATCGCCGCCCTGGCGGTTCATCGCGACCTCGAGAGCTTGATCATCTGCAACGGGTACAAGGATCCGACGTATATTAAGAACGCGTTGCTTGGCCGGAAGCTTGGCAAGCAGGTAATCATGGTTGTCGAAAAGTTGGAAGAGGTTCGGCAGATTGCTCAGGTTTCCCGGGAAATGAATGTGATACCCTTGATCGGGCTTCGAGTCCGGCTTCAGTCCAAGGGTTCGGGAAAATGGGCAACTAGCGGCGGAGAAAACGCAAAATTCGGATTGTCGACCGCCGACATGATTGCGGCCAGCAACTATCTCAAGAAAGAAGAAATGGCCGAGGCGCTGGTGCTCGTGCATTTCCATGTCGGCTCTCAGGTGCCGGATATCGGCGTCATCAAGCGCGCAGTCAGGGAGGCAGCTCGCGTTTACGCGAAGCTCTCTAAGATGGGTCACCCGATGCAGTTCATCGATGTCGGTGGCGGTCTGGGCGTCGATTACGACGGTTCGCGGACTGCCTTCGACAGTTCCATGAATTATACGCTTCAGGAGTACGCCCGGGACGTGGTTTACAACATCGTCGACGTCTGTGACTCAGAAAAGGTCGCGCATCCTGTGATCGTGAGCGAAGGGGGGCGCGCGATCGTCGCCCACCATTCAGTTCTCGTGGTGGAGTGCTTCGGCTCGATCGAAAAGGGAAGTGCCGACCTTTCTCTGGAGAAGCGTGAGAGCGATCCGAAGCTTTTCCACGACATGGTCGAAAACCAGAAGGCGCTCACCAAACAGAACCGGATGGAGGTGCTGCACGATGCTCTGCAGATCAAGGAACAATGCCAGTCGATGTTTGATCTCGGGCTCTTGGATCTGGAAAGCAAGGCGAAGATCGAAACCATTTACTGGCAAATCGCACAGTCTGTCGTCGAACTCTGCCGCGGAATGCGGTACGTGCCCGAAGAAGTCAAAGAGCTCGAAACTGCATTGGGCGATCAATACCTCTGCAATTTTTCCGTGTTCCAATCATTGTTGGATCACTGGGCTTTGGGCCAGCTGTTTCCGATCATGCCGATCCACCACCTGGATCTGCCGCCTGACCGCAACGGAACGCTCGTGGATATCACGTGCGATTCCGACGGAAAGGTAAACAGATTTATCGATTTACAGGATGTCAAGGAGACGCTGCCACTGCATCGGTTTCGGCCGGGCGAGTCTTATTATCTCGGCTTCTTTTTAATGGGCGCGTACCAGGATATCATGGGCGATTTGCACAACCTGTTTGGCCGCGTCAATGAAGTCCATGTGTTCCTGGATGAAGATGAAGAGTCCGGGTGGTATATCGAGGAGGTAATTGAAGGAAGCACCGTCGGAAGCGTCCTTTCGATGACGCAGTGGGATCAACCTGAATTAATTCGCCTGGTAAAGGCGCAGGTGGATGCCGCGATTAAGTCCGATCGTCTAAAACCAAATGAGGCAATGCGTCTTCTGGGCGAGTACGAACGCGGTCTTAAAGGGTATACCTACCTGAATTTTCAGAACGGCACACCTTAACCGTTCTGCCGATCAACGAAGTCGCCCTGCCCGGAAGCGGAATATTTGCCGCAACACACGTGTGACTCACTTCGCGCGCGGTCATTGACCTTACATCAGATCCGGACGCCGCTCCCGCGTTTTCTGGCGAGCCTGCTCCGCGCGCCATTCCTGAATCGCGCGATGATGTCCTGAAAGCAGGATTTTGGGGACGCTCCAGCCGCGAAACTCCTGTGGCCGCGTGTATTGCGGATATTCAAGCAAGCCCGAAGAAAACGATTCGTCCAGAGCCGAGTCGCCGTCTCCGAGGACCCCGGGAATCAGCCGGGCAACGGCATCTACAACCACGGCGGCAGCAACGGCGCCGTTCGAAAGCACATAGTCGCCGATCGAAATCTCGTCATCTGCCAGATGCTCTGCAACCCTGTGATCGATTCCTTCGTAGTGGCCGCAAACAAATATCACGTGATCCTTCCGGCTAAGCTCCTCAGCAACCGCCTGTGTAAAACGGCGTCCCCCTGCACCCAACAAAATCACATGCGAATGCTCGGTCCGAATCGATTCCACCGCCGCGAAAATGGGCTCAGGTTTCATAACCATCCCGGGTCCTCCTCCGTACGGTGGTTCATCCGTCACATGATGTTTGTCGGTGGTCCATTCTCGGATATTCAGGCAGCGGACCCGAATCAACCGGTTCTCCTGCGCTTTCTTGAGAACGCTTTCAGAGAAAGCTCCTGCGCACAAACCCGGGAAGAGCGTTAGAATGTCAAAGGTGATCATGCGAAACGCCGGTCACCCGATTCTAACCCTCATACACTATCCCAATGTAGCGCAGTCAAACACGCTTGCGTCGAAGCGTCGGTTTAGTTTCTGCGCTGCAATGCCTTGGTAAGGTTGCTGTCGATCTGGCCGGTGACCGGAAGGCCTAGCTGTTTCTGGAAAGTTCGAATCGCGCTCTCTGTTTCCGGACCCATTACCCCGTCAATACGCCCGCTGTAGTACCCTCGCCAGGCGAGCGCCGCCTGCACCGCACGCGTGCTGTTGAACTGTGGATCGGTCCCGTTGTCGTTCTGGCCGGAGTAGCTGTACCCGCCGTCATCGTAGGAGGGGTAATACCCGTAAGGGTAATAGCCGTAATAGTCCCATCCCCACCACGGGTAACCGTAAAAGGCGAATCCAGGACCGTATCCGTAATATCGACCACGGTAATAATAGCGGCCGTGCCCGTAGTAGCCGCCATGCCAGCCACCGTGCCAGGAGGCACCGCCACGCCCTCCGCCTCCACCGCCTCCACCGCCGTGACCCCCGCCTCCAGCCTGTGCATCGGGTGGCCAGGCAACCAATCCGACCGCTACGAGGCCGACAAGCAGAAAGTGCAGTTTCATAAGTTCATTGCCTCCGCGGACCCAATATCGCTCTGTTACCGCGTGGTTTCAATAAAATCGGTGCCCGCGAGGCCCCGCCAGGCAGATGGCCTATTCGGCCGAAAAAGTTGCCTCGCGAACCTCAAGTTTTTTCGGGATCAGATTCAAATTGAAGAAAGTATCCGCAATCGATTGCTCATCGTCCATGACTGCTCTTTGCGGACTAAGTCGACGAAGCCGGTGACAACGGCCGATTTGCAACGCAGATTGGGCCCAGAACCAAATAAGGAAAACTTATGACTCGCAATGACGTAACAGAAATGATCGTTTCATCGCGTCTGAAAAAGGGCATTTCATGGGCTGAAGTTGCCAAAGTTGCTGGAGGAAGCAAGGAATGGGTTACGGCAGGCTGTCTCGGTCAGATGAAATTCAACAAAACGCAAGCTGCGGCTTTGGCGTCGCTCTTTGAGCTGGACGACGAAGCTCAGGCGCTTCTTCAGGTTTGTCCGTATCGAGGCTCGCTTCCCACTTCCATTCCAACGGATCCATTAATCTATCGCTTTTACGAATTGATCAGCGTCTACGGCACTACGTTGAAAGAACTGATTCATGAAGAGTTCGGAGATGGCATCATGAGCGCTATCGATTTCAAGATGGAATTGGGACGCGAAACCAATCCTGCCGGAGACCGAGTCAAAATCGTCTTGAGCGGAAAATTCCTTCCGTACAAAGAGTATTAGCCTGCACAAATCTTTTGCCAGCATCAATGACCTGCCCATTCCCGAATCTGATCGAAAGTTCTTCTGGCCTCTTGGCCGGCGCCCGGACGACCATGCCGGTCTCTCGGAGTTCGGTTTATAACGATAAGTGCAGGCGAGTCGGATCTATCCCTTGCGATTTGCACAAACATCAAATCAAGACCGACCCCACTGAAACTGGCAACTGACAACGGCCGTAGACAACCGCCTGCCTTCAGGCCCCGGAGAAAAATGCGTTGACCGGGCGGAGGCAACCGGTACAGAGTGCAGTGACTCAAATCCCTCTACTATGAACGTCAGAATTTGTGGCTTCGTGTGGCGAGTGTTCTGCGCGGTGGCGATTTTGGTTCCGACAGTGTCCGTTTCCACCGCCGCTGGGCCCAGCAAACGGAGCGGACCGGCTCAACAGCCGACCAAGCTGGACACTCTAACCGGGTTTCGCGATCAGAAATTCGGGACACCTTTTTCCGAATTCCAGGGGTTAACGGTCGAGAAGGATGAAGGGGACGTAAAGCTATATTCGAAAAAGGACGACCAGCTTGTGCTTGGCCCGGCCAGGCTGCAAGCGATCGTCTACTACTTCTTCCAGGACAAATTCTATGCGGTATCCCTGCATACGGAAGACCGCGCTGATACACTGGATCTGCTCCGCGTTGCCGTTTCCGCCTTTGGTCCCGGAAGTCAGGAATCGAACGCGAAAGACGAGCTCGACCAATCCTGGCTCGGGAAAAATGCTGAAGCGTTTTTTAATGTAAACCCGAAGACCGAAGAAGGAAGCCTGCTGATCAGGGATGGCGCCATAGCCGCTCAAGTGGAGGTCTATACGGATAAACTTGCAAAGGATGCCGGGGATTCACTCTGAATCTAACCCGATTCCGCCAGAAATTATACCTGCATGAACTCTGATTCTGACGATAAATTGGAAAGTTCCAAGGCGCGCTCGCTGGCCAAGTCGCTTGGCGCGCTCTTCGCGCTTGGCAGCGGCTTGCTGCTAAGCTCAAATTCGAGTAGTGCCGCCGCCGCTGCAAGTAATTCGGATCCGTCCCAGCAAACCGGCGTTTCGCACCTGGAGGTTCGCGTTCAAAAGCTCCAGGATCAGCTCGGCCAGTCCCCAGGTACGGAGGTCGGCAGTGGCGACCCATCGTCTACCCAAATCCAGCCTATGTGGTGGGGAAACTGGCACAACTGGCATCCGGGGTGGGGATGGCGAAATTATTGGCACCCCGGTTGGGCTAACTGGGGAAATGGCGGCTGGCATAACTGGCACAATTGGCATAACTGGCATAACTGGGGAAACTTTTAGAACTCAGAGAGCCCGTTTTCGCCGGTCCGAACGCGACTCAACCAGGCACCGTTCGATCGGCTTCAGCGTCACTGCTGAAAAAGCAAATGGACCGCAGTGAACAATTTCTGGAGCCGGTGTTTCCTGAGGATCCGCGAACTCCGTGGATCAGTTTGCTCGTGCTTCAGCCTTCTCCGTTTTGCAACATCAACTGCGACTATTGCTATCTCCCGAATCGCACTTCGAAGAAGCGGATGGCGATGGAGGTGATTGGCGCGACGATCTCGAGGGTGTTCGCTGCCCAGTTGGTGTTCGGTCCATTGACGATTGTATGGCATGCCGGGGAGCCATTGGCTGTACCGATCGCCTATTACGAGGAGGCCTTCAGGAAAATCCGCGAGTGCGCACCCGAAAACGCCGCCGTCCGGCATTGCATGCAATCGAATGGGACGCTTATCAACGAATCATGGTGTCGTTTTATCAAGACCCATGACGTTTCGATCGGCTTGAGTATTGATGGTCCGGCGGAAGTGCATGACTTTCATCGCAAAACCCGATCTGGACGAGGCAGTCACCAGGCGGCAATGCGAGGCCTTCACCTGCTGCAGGCGAATGATATTCCGTTCCATGTGATCAGCGTTATCACCAGGCAATCGCTTGAACGGGCCGAGGAGATCTACCGTTTTTTTGCCGGGCTCGGCGTTTCTCAGTTAGGCTTCAACGTCGAGGAGATCGAAGCAGAGAACCAAACGTCAACCCTTGACTCGTCATCGCGTGTCGCCGACGACATTCGCTCGTTCATGTCGACGATCTTTGCGCTCCAGAAGGCGGACAACGGTCATATGCGCATTAGAGAATTTGATGCAGCTCTTGGAAAAGTACAGATGCGCAAATCCTTTCGGAGTTTTGACTTTCCCTACTTTAACGAACAGGTTCGCCCATTTGGAATTCTGAATGTGGATTGCGATGGAAATTTCTCCACATATTCGCCGGAACTCCTTGGCATGAACCTGGCGAAGTATGGTTCATTTGATTTTGGCAACGTCCTGTGCGACGACTTTGCCGACGCTGTCAAATCGGCAAAGTTTGGTTCGGTTTTCGAAGATATCCGGGTCGGCATTCGACTTTGCGAAGAGTCATGCGCCCATTACGGCTATTGCGGCGGTGGAGCCCCTGCGAACAAGTACTATGAAAATGGTGGTTTTGCGACGGCCGAGACCATGTTCTGCCGTTACAGTATCAAGCTCCCGCTGGATATTGTACTCGACGACCTTGAGTCGACCCTTAATCTTCGCCCTGGGGAGTTCTCAGAATCTCTTGAGCCACCATGACGATCAGAGCCTGTAATGCCGCTGAATTGTCGACCGGATGAGTCTCAAGATAAATCGCGAGATCGTATTCTGTCCCCTGGGCTGTCACTTCGATAGGGCCGGTTTGTCCCTCCGAATTTTTCCACGTCCCAATAGCGGCCCAGTTCCCGGCGTCTTAGCGTCCACCTTCCTTGCCCTACTTCTTGCCGGCGTCGCGGTCCAAGCGCAGCAGAAGTCGGTGACGATCGCAGTCGTGAATAACCCGGACATGATCCGGCTTAAGAAACTCTCAAACAAATTCGAAGAGAAGAACCCCGACACGGGCGAGCGAGTCACCAGCATTCAACTTCCTCGGCCTTCGGAAAAGCCGGTCATTGCCTTTGCGGTCGGTGAACCGAAGGCCGCGGCCGTTCTTGGCGGCCTGCGCGGTGGATGGATGAACGGGTTGGTCACCGATGAGTCCTGCGCCCGCAAAGTGGTCGAGAGCGGATCGTGATCCGGCCAGGCCGGGACCCGATCGTGGCTTGACATCTTGCTACGCCCGGGAGCAAATATTCGCCACTGTTGGTCTTGCGGTGTCCTGCGAGTGCGAAAGCATTCGCCCCGCCAAGCCGCTTCCCACGCGGCTTGCACGGGTGAATGTTTCATCCGGCCCAGGCCGGATGAAATATTCAGGCTAGTGCGATACCACTGCCACCCCCATCGAGAACTGGAGACCCCAATTAATGATCAAACGGTCGGATTTCGGAATGGCCAGCGCCCAGGACCAGAGCCAGTGCGAGCCGTTCGGGGT
>CAZMNG010000045.1:0-12142 GCA_964567505.1 uncultured Chthoniobacterales bacterium | reverse complement strand
GTTGAGCCGGTCCAGGATCAGTGTTTTAAAACTGCCGTAGTCCTTGGCTAAATAGTTGATCTGGGGTGGCACGGGCGGCGCCTGAGAACAATTCGGAGCGGGAGGGGCGCAATCAAAATCCGGTCCGCATTCAACTTTGAAGGAGAAGTCGACTTCGGCCAGTTGCGAATCAAAGCCGGCCAACGTCTCCGTTAGCTCAAAGGGAGCCTGGATTGCCTGGGCGGCGGAATTTACCAGACGCAGGGAATAAGTCGAGAAATCTCCCGGCGTGCCCGTGCGAATCACCAGGACGTTGTCCAGATCCGTGAGGCGATTGACCACCGGAGTCAAGGCGGTTACATCCGGCCGGGACGATCCCGCCACTGAACTCGCCGGAACGACCCATGTGATTTGAATGTTGGTGACGCTGGCTCCCCCCGCTATAAGGATGTTGTCGGGCGACCAGGTGACGACGGGCACCATCTGGCTCAGACCGTAGAGAAAATGCAGGAATAATGTTTGCTGCCGTGGAACGCCCGCAGGAGCGCCTCCGTCGAGGACCTCGAGATAGTCCAGGCCGTTGGGAACGGCAACCGGCTGGTGAGCGGCAACCGATTGCGCCACCTGATTGAGGATCGCGCTTTTCCGGTTTTCAGCGCAGCAATTGTAGATCACGATTGACCCCCGTAAACGAAGGTTTGCACCTGACTGACATCCGTACTAAGGAGCGTGTACTGGACGGTGACCGAGAGCGCAGCCTCCTGGGCGGAGACTGTTACCGATTGGATTTTAACGTAGCCGCTTAGCCATTTCTGCAAGGCGCCCTGCACTGCAAACTGCGTGGCTGCAGCCATTTCGAGACTGTTCGGCGTGAAGAAAAGCTGTAACAGGCCGCTGCCGAAATCCGGCATATTAACCCGTTCGCCCGGTGAAGTGAACAGGACCTGCTCAATCAGTTGAGCCACGTAGTTGTTCAGAGGGTCCAAAGTCCGCCCCCGGCCGTCGAACTGGTAAGGGAAATTGACGTTCATCGGTTGTTATCCCTTAGGTCTGCATCTCCAGGGGAGCCTATGCGCCCGGTGGCTCATGCTGATTCCACGGAATCACGATATCTGAGGCTTTTGCGCGATCGATTCAGGTCGCGATTACGCGCATCTGGGCCTGTACCGGGATGAGCGGCGTGCCAGTCGGCACGCAGGTCGCCGTGCCCGTCATGATGGCCACCGGCTGCCCCTCGGACATGACTTGCACCGCTCCAACGATCCACTGCGCTGTGACGCAGGGACCGTTCCCCGCCGGAGGCACAAATGCGCATCCCGCAATCGAATACGGCGCTGCAATCGTGGCGATCGGCATGCCCGATACCATTACCCGCGGGCTTGGAACCGTCGGTATCGCTTGTCCCCCGTGCGCACACAGCACCGTCGCACCCATATGGAGAATCGGACCTGGCATGTCAGAGTGTTACTCTCGCTCCCCGAGGCTTACGCTTGTGAGCACCAAAGTAGAACAGGCCTATGGGCTTCATTACTAAATCACCGTCAATGCATCGATATTGATCGCTACCGCAGGACCGACAAGCGTTATCGTCGCCCCCTGGCCGTTGCTGATATAAATACCGGTTTCGTTTACCACAATCATCGCGCCGCTGACGCTCTTGAGGACGATACCTCCGCTGACCGGAGACGGAACCCCGTCGCTTAGCATCAGCATGTTTTGACCGGTTGTCTGCAGCACAATGTTCTGTCCTGGGGGGATAGCCGGCGGCGCAGTGGCAAAGATGGGGACATCCGCGACCAGCCCCCAGAACCCTCCCGTCCAGATCGGGTAATCCGGATCCCCTTGCTCGAATTCGACCCAGACTTGGGACCCGATGGGCGGCACGATAAAGCACCCGGACTGAATGCCGGCCGCCGGTACACACGGCATAGCCCAGCTGGACGGTGTCTCTCCGAGGACATCAGGAACCTGTACCAGCACGCGGCCGATTTGTTCCGGGTCAATGTTCTCGATGACCAGTCCCCGGTATTTGCCGTAAAAGCGCTCGGGAGCTCCCCCTCCGGTTGAAGATTCCTGGTCGCTCATGGGGACACAGTCGGTACAGTCGAAACGAGACCATTGCGGGTCAGTGTGAAGCTCTGCTTGTATTCTCCCCGCTTGATCTTGTGGGTGACGCTCTTGACGTAATAGAGCCCATCAAATGCGGGACCCGCGCCTCGGACACCGACAAGTTGCCGCGCCTTCAAGACACCGCGATATCGAGTCACATCCAGACTTCCTTCGCATGACACCGCCTCGGCATTTTCGGCCGCTTCTGCAAGGCCCATCATGATGGCCTGTGGGATTGGCCTCTTCGAGAGATCATCCCGAAATGCTGTCAGGTCGGGTGGCAGGAGATTGGTGGGCAACGGCGGAATGGCGCCGAGCGGCGGATTGAGCGGGGTAATAGGCGGGATAGGAATTGGAATGCTGATGCCGGTTTCTTCAATATAAATATAGACGAGCGGAATCTTATTCTTCTGCTGATCGAAGCTGAAATTCATGCTTTCCACGTTGGTGTAGGCGTCCATATCCGAGCTCAATGCTGGTTGGACCGGGCCCACCTTGATTTGCGGGCCCCAGTACGCCTTGCTGATTCCTGGCGTCGGTCCCGGGTCAATGTAGAAGACGTATCCGGCCTGCTGGGCGAGGTAGCGGATATAAGTCAGATCGGTACCTTTCTGACTCGGAATCCGATCAATTGGCAGGGAAATGTCCATCAGGATGCTCGGGACTATGAGCGGCGCGACGCCAAATACTGCGTACTTGGCCAGGAGCAGGGCGACCCTGGCTTCAGCCGGGCAGGCCGGGAACGGGAACCCGCTCCATTTGGATTGGTTCATGAGCGCAGTCAAATCCTCGCCCATCAAGGTGAGCGTTGAATTGGAGCCCTTGTCGCCGGGGGAAATATGATTATTGGTGATCACCCCGTCGATGAGAACATCGGCCACGCCATTGACCGTCGCTACGAGAATGGCGCGCATAAAGAGCAGGGGCAATCCGCCTGTCAGCAGAAAAAGTATCTGGAGCGGCGACTGTTTATTTATGCTGAAGACAAGCTTGAACCCGCTAGTGCCTACGTCTTTCACGGTGACCTCGACGTTCACCAGGGAATCCAGCACCTCACGCGGTACCGATACGGGAAAGACTGGCCCCATCAGCAAACTGAGCTGGACGCTATCAAGCATTCGTTCCTCCAGGAATCCCCTGAGGCATGGTGATGTTCAAGGTTGCGCCGGCGGTCTCGACCAGTTTTGCAGGCTGGATCGCGCCATTGGCATCGCACAACAGCCAGAAGAGCAGCGGATCACCCAGATATTTGGCCGCCAGCAGGTCAAGCCGGTCTCCTTGCTGCACGGTGTGCTGCGCAATCGTAGAAAATTGGGGTGCCCCTGGTTGCGGCACGAAGCGCCGGGCCAGATAGGTAACCGTTTGCCCGTCCGGCGTCGTGTAGGAAAGCGTGCCGAAGCCGTAATAGCGGCTGTCGGTCGGAAACGTTACCGGCGGGATAACCCCCAGTTTAAACAGGGCTTGTAGCGGATTAATCATGGCAGGCCGCTCAATCCCAAAACGGATATGGCGGTGTTAGGTACGCGAGATGCCAACTGCTCCTTGTTGCTGAGATACGTCATGAACATTCTCCCTCCCGGATGTGAGAACCCAAGGTCGTCCACGTTCAATACCCGCAAACCGAGGCTCACTTTGGCGCGAATCGGATTTAAATTCGGGTCAAACGCTTCTTCGGTTATCGAGAAATCAGTCAGCCTTACCGGCATAACCCGGCTCTTGCTCCAGACGAAAAGCGTGAGTGGTTGCTCCAGCGGGATGATTTCGAGGGTGCCGGCGTTGGCCATGCTGTCGTCCGCTTCGAGAGTTTCGACCGTGGGATTGACGAGCATTTCGAGCTGCGCGAGTTGAGGAAGCAGGCCGTATTGGACCGCCGTCGGATTTTGCTTCGGAAATTCCAGTTGATCCGTCGCATCCATTTCGGCCTCGATTTTCAGCGTTTCGATCGCCGGACCGCGCAATCGCAGCACGTCTACCCGAACGCCGTCCTGACCTCCCGGCACTGCTTGTATTTGCAGGGTCCGGCTCAATGAGTCCGGGTTGTATTGCAGAGCGATTACACTCCGGACCGCAGACGTATCCGGGTCCATCGTCACAATGCCGCCCTTTACGAGGCGGGGGGAATCAGGAAAGCCGCTCATGAGCTAATGGGCGTTGCCCCGGGGTGAGAGACGAATAGTTTCGACCGGAGAGATGCACGGGTCCGTCAAATTGTGGCGCAGTGTCAAACCTTCGTGCAAAAGCAGGTCGGTTCACGGCTTCAATCCCTTTCCGATTGCTCTGGCCATTCGGCTGCCGAGGTCCCTGCTGCCCGAACGTCCCGCTGAAAATGGCATGCCGCCGAGGTTTAACAATTCCCTCCGTTGGGCGTGAGCCCACGTTGCCTTCGCGGCCGGGTCGGTGAGGACTTGGCGCAATTCCGTTTGCAGAGCTTCCAGCAAAGCAGAACGGTCCCCAGGTGCGAAACCGCGCAGCACGATTTGGTTTATCGTGACGTTGATACGGCTCATAACCACCCCCGGATCTCGGCTTGAGTCAGCGGACGGTCGATCTTTTGCGATTCCATCTTCGCAGCCTCCAGCACGTGGGTCATCTCGACCGGACGATTCGATTCCGCAGCGAGAAAGGCGGCGTTCACAGCAATGTTGCGAATGTTTCCTCCCGCCACGTTGAGCTGACTGAGTTTTTTCGCGTCCAGGGCCTGTTGAGGAGTGTCGGGTGGAAAAATTCCCCGCCATATCGCTTCGCGCTGGCCAACGTCAGGAAATGGGAAATTTACGATAAATCGCAACCGTCGATGGAAGGCGCGATCCATCGAGGCTTTCAGGTTCGTCGTCAAGATTGCCAGACCTCGATAGGTCTCCATCCGTTGCAGCAGATAGCTGACTTCAATATTCGCGTACCGGTCATGGCTGTCCTTGACCTCGGCGCGCTTACCGAAAAGAGAGTCAGCTTCGTCAAAAAGCAGCAGCACACCTCCCTCGTCTGCAGCGTCAAACACCTGCTTCAGATTTTTTTCGGTCTCGCCGATGTACTTGCTGACGACCGCTGAAAGGTCAATCCGATATAGATCCAGGTCGAGTTGATTCGCGAGCACTTCAGCGGCCATTGTTTTCCCTGTCCCGCTTTCCCCCGCAAACAGCGCACTTACCCCCAGCCCCCGGCGCCCTTTGGCAGAAAATCCCCATTGTTCATAGACCTTCATCCGGTGGCGCACCTGCGCGGCCAACTGGCGCAGCATCTGTTTTTGGAGCGCCGGCAACACAAGATCATCCCAGCTGGCGCATGGAATGACGCGCTCTGCCAGATGCTCCAGTTTCGGCCGGGAAAAGGAGCGGCAGGCCGTCCAGACCTCTTCGCGCTCGAGGACGCCGGGCTGCCTGCTCAACAAACCGCCGGCGCTGAATATACTTTTTGCGCTTATTCGAAATTGTTCGGATAGCTCGTCCAGTGTGCCGTTCAGGCCTGCGGCACATGGACCCAACGCACTCATCCAGAGGCGGCGTTGTTCGACTGGAGGCGGCTTATTTACGTCGAATCGGAGAACGGGGCGATTCAAAGTCACCAGTTCCCGGCTGGCAAGGAAGAGCGGACCCGGAAGCCGCTCGCACAGACGGCGGGCGGAGGCCGTTAAGTCTCCGTTCCCAAGGTGAATTAGTAATGCGCCCTGCAGCAGGATCGACTCCCGTTCCCAGAGGCTGCTGATTTTTTCGATTTCGGCGCCCGTTGTGGGCAGGTCTTCCGCCGCCATGACCAACAGTTGCATTTTGAATGCCCGGACCACCATCGACGCGGCGTCTTCCTGGCCTTCCGGATCGTCTCCGCAAAAGTTGACTATTGGTGGCAGGTCGAGTCGGCCCTCGAGACAGTGTGCGGCCTCGTAAGCGACGGACTTGTGACTGTCGGCGATCCATACCGGAGCAGGGCTGAGTCTAAGCATCGGTTGTAACTGCGGATCCAGGATGTTAATCCCCGCAAGATAGTGCAAAATCCGTTCATCGATACGCAACGGGGCTGACGTCAGCCCGTGGCCCACTTCCAATTCCACGAGGTGTAACCGGCGCAATGGCCGCGTGGGTGTCAACGCACTCCAATGCGGCTGCGGCAAGATCGCCATTGCCAGCCCAAAGGTGGCGTAGGTGCGCTGGGGGTGCCCTTGGGTCTCGCCGCAGAGGGTCGCAAGCCTCGAGTCCATTTCCACTCCGGCGCAAAGCAAAACGAGATCGCGCTCAAAAGCGCTTAAACCAAACAACTGCGACAGGCTGTTGATCGCGGGCGGCGATTCTAACGCGGCTCGCGCCTCGTCGTGGCGTGTCACGCCAGCGTCTTCCGAAGATGCGGGGTCGAGCAGCCGCTTCAGGCGTGCGAATTCCGCGACCAGGTACGCCTGGTTCGCATCGATCCAGGGAATTTTTGAGGCTGATGGTTCCATCAAGTAACCTGGATGGTTGGGGAGCCTGGAGCCGGCGTATAGCTCACCGGGCTATCAATGCCATCGACCCGCAACCGGACCAGGTAAGTTCCAGGTGCGACGTTCGAAAAATTGAATACCGGAGTATTGGTGTTCGATTGGAATGGAACAGCCAAAACTCCCTCGCCGCCCACGATCAATGAAACCTGCTGTCTGGGCAGCACCGCAGGAGAGCACGTCGGATTCAGAGTGAACGACGCACCGGTGACTGACGGCGGCAGCGCGGAAATAATCCGCGGTGCGATTGCCAGCGGCAGGCTGTTTGAGCTGATCGATGCCGGCGTCGTGGCCGGCTGGACTTGGACCGACAACAAATAAACACCCGATGGCAAGGGAGTCGAAGGTGGAGACCCTTGCACCGGGATATTCGGCAAAACAAACTGAATCGATGTGTTCGTAACCGTTGACGGAACAATCGGACCAAATTGGACCCCCAGGTACGCATTGGAAAGGGTGACGCCGACTGCGTTGCTCAGTCCAGACCCGGAAACCGTCACGGTATCACCGAGGCAGGCCGCGGATTTGCCAGGAGGCGGGGTGACGGAGCCGATGGAAGAGAGCAGTCCGGCCTTCACTGCAATATTTCGGGTTGCCACCGGCAACGGGGCATTCGTGGGGCCCTCGGCCTGGATTAATACGACCGTGACCTGGAACGGAAATGTGGGCCGGTAGTCCGCTTTCAGCGCCGTCCAGAGCCAAGCCATTTCTTCCCGGCCAAGCGTCGCAGGCGTAACCTTTAACATTTCAACTTGATCGGCCAATCCGGCCAGATCCAGACTGCCATTCAGATTACTGTTTCCAGTGGAAGGAGGCGGATTTAGCGCGGCCTGGATATCGCTGCGCGCCAGCACGGGCGTCTGGTGCAACGCCTGAACGGCGAATCCCAAAAGTGCCTCGGCTTCGAAGTTCTCCTTGCCGTACGCAGTGAGCAAATAGTGGAGATCCAGGGCGAGCGGTTGATTTCGCAAGCGGCTGTTGCCATCGGCTGAGACGGAGGGCAGGTCAACGTTTCGCCAGCCCGCATTCGGCGTGACCTGGTGAAGGAATAGATTGACCTGCAGCGTGGGTGCACTGTTCTGGGAAGCCTGAACAATGTCGGGAGCCAGTGCCGTGATTGTGACAGAGCCAAAGCCGGTGCTCGCAAAGACGTTGTTGAGTATCTGGTACAACACCGCGGAAGTTCCGGCAATTGCGAGAGCGTTGCTCATCCAGACCTCCTGTCTCGCCGTCGCAGATACTCGTCTAAGGACGGAGTTATTCGCTGCGCCTGCTGCGAAACCGGTTGCGCCGGAGCCGGCGGTACCGCGACGACTTCAATGCGGCCAATATGGATCTGGATTTCATCCGGTTCGGAGCGGAGCGAACGGCGGATTGATCCGATCTCCTCTTTTGCCTCCGAACCGGGGTTGAACGGGATCGATGGAGTTGCGGGATGTATCTGTTCGTCCTGCGTTGTGATGTCGGTCTCAGGCCGCCGTTCGGTTCTCAGAGGGCCGGCCCCCGGTGCTGTGGTAGCTTCTCCCTTTGGGATGGCGTTGCCCGAGGCCGGTTCACCTCTCAGAGTGCCAATGACTCTTCTGAGGGAAATGCCCACACCCGTTCGTGGATCGGGTTCGATTCCAGAAATATCAACAAGGGGTCTGATCGAGGTTCCAGTTGGGACCAAGGCCGGCCCGGCGGCTCGCTCGGCTTGCACACGCTCCATCGTTTTCTCTCTCGGCGCTTGCCCGGTTACAAGTACGTTCGGAGTCGCCGGTTCCCCTGGCTGGAGTCTTCGTTCCGGGGCCGGCCTCACCGTAGGTTCGCGCTCAGGCTTCAGCGTTCCCTCTGGGGGCTGAACGCTACTGTCCACCGGCAAAAGGGGCTCGATATCTATTTTCTGCCTTTGCTTTGGGCCAGGTATCCCGGGCGCCCGATTTGAAGTTAAAAGGGGGCGCGGAGCCAACTCCCTCGATTCGACGTCCGTTGTTTCCGGTTCAGGCGCCGGGTGTGGTCTACCGGGAGTGCGACCGGTTCCGAAGGAAGAAGTTACCTCGATTCGCTCTCCGAATTTGCGCTGGGCACGAGCACCCAGGGCCTGCGCCGTATCCGGGGAGAGTATCTCGGGTATGACAGGCGCCTCGTCTGGCGCAAAGACCGAACCCAAAACCGGCCGGATGGAGTCGCCAGGTCTAAGGGCCGTGAGGGCGATCCTTTGAAGGTACCCGTTCATGATTGCGCCAACTCCAGGTAAAGCGTCCGCCGGCGATCGCTGAGCGATAGAATGTCCGCTTCAGTCCAGCCGTAAGCCGAGGCCAGCGCATGGATTTCAAAGAGAAGTTTGCGCGCCCGTGCCTCAATTTCGCGCCAGAGGAAGGAAACGATATCGAGGTTCTCCTCCCATTCATTTTCACAAACCGGACAACGCAGCGTCAGCCGGGTTTCAGCCAGCGGGTCTGCCAGGGCGAATTTTTGCCCGATTTGCTCCAAGTCTTCGTCCGTCCACGCAGGAGCGCCTTCTGCGTTTAAATGGCAACTCTCCACGAGCCGGATCGCCGCCAGCCGGGCATCGGTCTCTCGCGCAGCGTTGGCCAGATCTCGCGTGGTCGGCAAACGGAAGGATCGGCCATTAACGACAATGGGTTCCTCGAGGCCCTGCCCCTGGTTTGGCGGGTCGTCTGACAGCAATCGGGCGTCGAATTCGACTTCCAGCTTTTCTCCGCAGCGGGAGCATGCCGTCCAGCCCAAAAGCCGCGGACCGAAGGAGGCGCAACGGAGCTGCGCCAACGCCATGTTTCGGCGGCCTAAAGGCCAGTCGGCCAGCGTCTCCTCGGGTGCGTCGGGCACAGCTGCCCCCAATGCCAACATTCCCTGATCCAGAGGATGCAGTCCGGCGCCTGATTCCCAAAGGTTCAGGCAATTAAAACTGGTCAAAGCCTGCATGCGAGGTTTGGCCATCTTTCATCGCCCGAACCGACCTCTAGGTCCTATACGTCCCATAGGACTCATGGGTCCCCTTCGGGCGATGCAAAATATTGACCAAACACCGGTTCGCCCTTCGGCGATTGAAACTAAAAAATGGCTAAACTGCAGCCCACCTGTCACGTCGCCACGCTCGTCAGCGACGGTTCCTTCGGTTCCGTGACGCTCGTGTCCCGTTCCCAGCCTTCGTTTTCGAGTTTGATATGCTCGATCGCGATCGCATTGGCGTTCGCGTCCAGATCCGGCAGCGCCTGGTATTCCGAAACCCAGCATCGAAAAATCTTGTACGCTATGACCAGTTGGCCGGCTTCGTTATAGAATTCCAGATAGATATCCTTTCGAAAATTCGCGAGAGAAACTTCCGAGCCCAGCGCGGCGCCAAAATTCCAGACCAGACCGGCCCAGTCGTGGAAGTTCAAATCCTGGGTCAGGCCCCGCTCGAGTGTGATGGCATCGAATTTGTTCCGGCCTGGAGACTTATGGGAGGTCGAAGGATCGCCGCCCTCACGATGTTCCACCACTTCAGTTGTCCGCTTGAAGCTGCTGACCTTGCTGATGCCGGCAACGTATTTGCCGTCCCATTTCAGCCGGAATTTGAAATTTTTGTACGGATCCCGGCGCTGTGGATTCGCTGGAAATATAGCCATGGAATTGTCTCCTTAGGATTGAAGTTGACCGGCGAGCTGTTGAATCTGGATCACAACGAATTCTGCCGGGTACAGCGGGGCGAAACCTACCAGGATATTCACGATCCCCTGGTCTATGCTGGATTGCGGATTATTTTCCGAATCGCACTTGACGAAGTACGCCTGCGCTGGAGTGCTCCCTTGAAACGCGCCCTGAAGGAACAGTCCTTGCATGAATGTGCCGACATTGAGCCGGATCTGCCCCCAGAGCGTCTCGTCATTGGGCTCGAATACCACCCACTGGGTTCCCTCATACAAGCTGGACTCGATGTACAGGGCCAGACGCCGGATCGGTATATATTTCCATTCTGAACCGGCCTGGTCGTTGCCCTGCAACGTGCGCGCCCCCCAGACAACGTTGCCGTACACTCTGAATTGCCGTAGGCAATTGATCGCTTGCACGTTCAAATCGCCGTTTTCCTGATCGGTCAGGTTGAATTGAAGCCCGGACGCGCCCGTCAGACCGGCGTCAATGCCGGCAGGAGCTTTCCAGACTCCCCGATTGCTGTCCGTCGCTGCGTAAATGCCTGCGACAAAACCGGATGGTGGAAAGTACGTCAGACGATTCCCGAACAGAGGATCCGGCGCCTGGATCCAGGGAAAGTAGAGGGCCGCGTTTGTGGAGGCGGCGCCGATGATCGCACTGCTTGGGCCGTTTGGCTGCAGACTTGAGTACGTGTCGGTTATGTCGCTATCGATTATGAGAAACGCTCTCTCAAGGACACAGAATGCCTGTAACTGCGACAGGACTGCCGCTGAGCCGCCCAACTTGGAGGTTTCACCAGGCACGCAAAGCAGATTGAAGATGTCGACGCGGCTAAGCAGAAAAACCCCATGCGTGCCATCCCCGTGAGTATCCAGCATCTTGTTTTCGAAAGCCGCGGTGTTCGGTTGCAGCACGGTGCCGTCCAGATTCGGAACGAGCATCATGGGGACGGATGGGAAGCTCTTGGGCAGGCTCAGGGCCGATGCCAGGGTGGGCGGCGTATAACCCGCAGGCAGAGCGATAAACTGGGACGCGGAAATGTTCGGGGCGCTGACCGAGAGCGCCTTGAACGATTCCAGTGCGACCGGTAATGCGACCTTACCCACCGCGCCTGCCGCCGGAAAATAGACGACCTCCAGATCAAAGCCTGTTCCGTCCGCTTGCGTCAAGATTCCGAAACTGGACGGCCAGGTGGACGGAGCACTCGCTTGTAGAGTTATCAGTGTCACCGGCGGCGAACCGTGGTCCTGCAGGGTCACGGTCCCGTTGGCAATCAACTGCGCAGTCGGCGTCGCCGGGAATGAGGCGGGAAGATTAAGAACGACCGTTGCGGCTCCTGCAATCGGAGTGAAACTCGAAGGCACAACAAGAAAATTCGATTCCGAGTTGATGACAGCGGACGCATAGTTCGTGTCGTTCGGATTCACAGACAAATTCGGGAAAGATTCGACCAGGATAGGAGCCGAACCCAGGCCTACCGGACCGCCGGCAGGGTGGTAAAGAACCTCAAGGTCGAAATTGTTCGGCAATGCGTTCGTGGCAGTTTTAATCGAGACTGCGAAGTTCGCCGGCCATTTGCTCGGTTGATTAGCCTGAATCTCCAGATAGGTATTCGGCGGAGAGCTGGTATCGTGGAGATAAATGGGTAGGGTGCCAACCAACATGAACGGGGTGGTCGCAACATTTGAACTCGCAGGCAGTAACGAACTCGGTGGAATGTAACCGGGCGCGAAGGCGACGAAATTCGAATCTGAATTGATCACTGTCACTACATAAAGCGGATCTGACGGCGCAAGGGAGAGGTTCTGGAAAGATTCCACAACTTGCGGGTTGCCACCGGCAGGCACATAGACAACGGAAAGGCTGAAACGGGTCGGATCGTCCGTCCGCACTTTGATGAGGATCCCGTAGTTGGTCGCCCAGTTTCCGGGGTTCGCCGCCTGAAGTGTCAGG
>CAZMNG010000044.1:0-12157 GCA_964567505.1 uncultured Chthoniobacterales bacterium | reverse complement strand
GAGGTTCAAGGTTCAAGGTTCGAGGTTCGAAGTTCGAGGTTCCGAGGGCGAATCAAAGTTCGAAGATCATTAGTTTGGAGGCGAGAAGTATTACCTAGCTGCTCTCTATTCGTCCGGAACTTCAAACTCGGCACCTTGAACTTCGAACCCCGGTAGTGAATCCTGTTCCCCGTGTCCGAGGATAAGGATTTTCAAGTGCGGCGATATCAACCTTCCGATTGGGATGCGGTTCGGGCGATCTGCTGCGAAACCGGGTTCCTTGGGAGGGCGATTGATCCGGTGTTCGAGGACCGTGAATTGTTCGCTGATTTTCTGACGGAATATTATCTGAATCACGAACCAGACTCGGCGTTTGTGGTGACAAAAGAGGGACGGGTGCAGGGCTATTTGCTCGGGTCACACCATATTCAGCGGCACCGCGTGCACAGCATCCTGCAAACAGTCGGTTACGCAGGAAAGGTTTTGTCTCGGTACTTCCGGTATAATCCGGCATCGCGCCGGTACATACATTGGATGATCACCAAAGCGTGGCGAGAGGTGCCGCCGGCGCCGCGGGACGTCGGGCATTTTCACGCGAACCTGTTGCCAGGAGTGAAATCGATCCTTGTGTTTCGGGAACTCCTCGAGACTTACCTGCGGCATCTGTACGATCAGGGAGTGAAACGGGTGCACGCACAAGTCGTAACGTTTGACGGGCGGCGAGGTTTGAAGCTGTTCGAGCGCTACGGGTTCAAAGTGCTGAACCAGTCGGAGATCACGAAGTACCGGCAGTTTACGGATCAAACGGTGTACCTATCGACGATCGTCAAGGATCTGGAGAAGCAGCGTGACCGGTTGTTGTATCAACTGAAATGATGCAGTAAAGAATATTGACACGTGGGTGCAACCATTTTATATGAACGTTCACATGAAGGTTCATGCGCGCCAGTGAGCCGTTCCCAGGCGCTTTTCGGTCCCTCCTGTTCGATTCTGTTCCCAATGCAAGCGCGTTCGACCATGACGGATGTAGCCAAGCTGGCGAATGTGTCGATCCAGACGGTTTCGGCCGTCATTAACGATAAACCGGGTATTACCGATCGAACTCGGGTCCGGGTCCGGGAAGCGGTGGCGCAGCTCGATTATCATCCGAATTATCTGGCGAGCAACCTTCGAGCGCAGCGGAGTTTCACGGTCGGGGTCCTGATCCCAAGCATCACCAATCCGTTTTTCCCGGAGTTTGTGCGCGGAATTGAGGATGTTGCCCAGCGCCACGGGTATTCGTTGTTTCTCTGTAATTCCGACGATGTCGAACAAAAGGAAATCGACTATCTCCATTTGCTGCGAAAACATCGGATTGCCGGATTGATCGCAGCGTTTCAGCCGAGCGAACCGCATGGGCGCAAAGCGTTGCAGAGTTTTCTGGCTCACCGGGTGCCGGTTGTCCTCATGGGTTCGTTGCGGCCCGACGAGAGAATGGTGAATCTTGCCGTCGACGATGAGCACGGCGCGTATCTGGCCACCGCCCATCTGATCGAGCTCGGTCACCGGCGGATCGGGATGATCAAGCCGCCTTCCGGAGACGAGGTCGGCAAGAATCGGACCGTTGGCTTTTTGAAGGCGCATCGTGCGCGCTCAATTCCGGTTGATGCCGAGCTTCTTGTTCCCGGTGGATTCGATGTGTCGGATGGCCAGCGCGGGGTTATTGCGCTGATGGGACTGCACAATCCGCCCACGGCGATCGTGGCGGCGAACGACCTGGTGGCGATCGGCGCGCTACATGCGCTGGGTCATCTGAACAAGCGCGTGCCCGAGGATGTGGCAATCGTCGGGTACGACAACATCCGCCTGGCCGAGCTCTTCAATCCGGCAATCACTACCATCTCGCAGCCGCTCTATCGAATGGGTGAGACCGCGATGGAGGCGATTCTCGCCCGGATCAACGATCCAACGCTGGGCGGCGAATACATCCGATTTGAGACAACACTGATTGTTCGAACCTCGTCCGCCGGTGCTCGTGAACTTTCTCCCGTTAAGCAGAAATAATCAGTTAACCCCCGACAACCTATATTCCCATGTCCGATCGTTTCCCCCATGACACGCGAGCGAAATACTCGCGCCGCGAATTCATTCGCCGATCCGCTGCTGCAAGCGCGTTGTTAGGCCTCGGCGCCACGGCTTCCGAGAAATTTCTGGGCAGCGCTTTCGCCGAGGATGCGTACTCAGGCGATCTGGTCCTTGTCAGTCAGCTAGGTGCAACTCCCGACAAAGCACTCCCGAAACTGCTGGAGGCATTTAAAGCAGCTAATCAGAGCATAAACCCGAAGACCGTGATATACCCGGAGGAAAAGTTCGTTGCGCTGTACACCGCGGCGCAGGCCGCGGGCGAACAAATCGATGTCTTGCTGTTAAACGGGCAAGACCTCCGGCGATACGCGACTTCCGACGGATTGAACCCGTTTGACGACATTTCATTTAAGAACCGGTTCATCCCGGAAGCACTCAGCCCATACACGGTCGAGGGTCATTTGTGGGGTGTCCCGTACGGCGCCGCCGGCGGCTTCCCGATTTACGTCAACCAGGCGTTACTCAAGAAATATCAATTGTCCCTGCCGGAGACCTATGATGACCTGAAACAGATCGCGAAAGTTCTGGGTGCGCATGATATCAATGCGTTCACGCATCCTGGCAAAGTGATTTACATGTGGCCGGTCTGGTTTTTCACCACGTTTGCGCAAAGCAGCGGAAACAAGCCGCTCGAAAGAACCAGCGAAATTCTGACCGGTAAAGGAAAGTTCACCGACCCCGACGTTGTTCAGGGAATCGATCTCGTCTTCCAATTCTCGCGCGACAAACTGTTTACCCCGGGCGTGTTCAGCCTCGACTTCCCAAACGCGCTTAGTGAATTCCTGACGGGTAAATGCGCCTTCTACCTTTTCCATGATTCGGTTGCGAAACCGATCATGGAAGCAAAAGCCGAGAACATGGAGTTGGACGTTACGTTAATGCCGAACCTTGTCGGCAAGCCCGTCAAATCTCAGTACCCAGGCGGTCCGGGCGCTGTGCTTGGCATGCCGTCCAAAATTGATCCGAAACGTAAGGACACAGCCCTGAAGCTGATCGATTTCCTGACGACGGACGCGAGCGACGCGGAATCGGTAAAAACGAACGGGGGCGCTGTTCCGGTCAACGCGAACGTCCCGCCTCCGGATGTGCCGGTCTACATCAAAGAAAAGGAGCTCATTCATCAGATGGTGACCTACCTTGACTGGTTTTGGCCACCGGAAATCACCCGCGCATTTCAGGAGGGCCTCCAGGCCGGACTCGCAGGACGACTCAAAGCAGAGGATCTCGCAAACAATGTCCAGACAATCTTCGATCGGCTGGTTGCGGGCGGATATAGTTTCAAGGCCTAGTCTGTTGCTGCGCAGGGTTGAGCCATACCTTTGGGTGGCCCCTGCGCTTTGTGTGCTGTTTTTGTTTACGCATCTGCCGATTCTTCTGGAAGCGGTGCTCAGCCTATTTGCCGCGGATGGATTCAGTGCGCCGCGGTTCATCGGGCCGAACAATTATTTGGAGGTATTGTCGAACCGGGATTTCTGGGATGCGATCAACCATAACGTGCTGTATGCGATTGCAACTGTTGCCGGTAAAGTTGTGCTGTCGCTGATCCTGGCGGTACTGCTTAACCGGCAATTATTTGGGAGAAATGTATTTCGGACGATTTTGTTTCTACCGGTTGTGCTCTCGTTTGTTGCGATAGGCGTCCTCTGGACGCTGTTTTTTAATTTTGACTATGGAATCCTGAACGCGTTACTGAAGGCCGTCGGACTGAAATCGCTCCGACAGGACTGGCTTGGATCGGCGGACACGGCACTCTGGGCGGTGATCTTTGTGGATATCTGGAAGTGGACAGGGTTCCATCTTGTGATCTATCTCGCCGGCCTTCAATCGATCCCGAGAGACTTGTACGAAGCGGCGTTACTCGATGGGGCAAATGCATTTCAGAGATTCTGGCGGATCACAGTCCCGTTGCTTCGGCCGTTCACGGCGATTAACATTTTATTAGCAAGTCTCGGCGCATTCAGTGTTTTTGACCTGATCTACGTCATGACTCAGGGTGGTCCGTTCAAAGCCACGAACGTTGCGATGGTTGAGATCTATCTTCAGGCATTTCAATTCAATCGCTTCGGGTACGCCGGTGCAATGTCCATTGTCCTGCTCGCTCTGGTAGCGGCGATGTCGGTAGTGATCCTGCGCATTACGAATGCAAAGACGAATTAGTACTTATGCAGAGCGTGATCACGTAAAAAACCAGGCGGAGCAACTACTTCGTATGTCACGCGGTCTAGCCCAAACTGCTCCGGGCAGGTCAACGCGCCCGTTTCGGAAGGCGTTGGCCAACACGCTGACGTACGTCATTCTCGCGACGGTGCTGTCCTGCGTTGTCTATCCGTTTCTCGTTCTTTTGAACGGCTCGCTGAAGAGCGAGGGGGATTTTTTGGCCAACCCGTTGAGCGTTCCGCTCGTGCCGCAGTTTGATAATTACGCTTACGCCTGGAACGCAGCGCATATCCCGACATACACGCTCAACAGCGCGATCGTCGCCGGCGCGACGGTTGTCTTAACACTGGTCCTGGCGGCGACCGCGGCGTTCGGCCTCAGCCAGTTTCGTTTCAAGGGAAGCAGAGTGATCTATCTCAGCTTTATCCTGCTTCTCACGATCCCCGTTCAGATCTATATCATCCCGCTCTATATTATCGTCGTGCGGTTAAAGCTCGCGAATAACCTTCTCGGACTGGTCCTTCCATACACGGCCGGCAGTTTGCCGCTGGCCGTGTTTCTGTGCCGTACGTATTTCGACGCGCTGCCGGTGGAGTTAGTGGATGCGGCCAGAATCGACGGATGCAACCATGTGCGGGCATTTGTCCATGTCGTCTTGCCCCTGGCCAAGCCGATCATTGCAACGGTTGCCATCTTTACGTTCGTGGGGGCGTGGAACGAATTTTTCCTGGCACTGGTGTTTATCCATGACCCGAATCTGGCGACGCTTCCGCTCGGCTTGCAGGCGTTCTTTATCAATCAATACCAAACCCAATTTCCGCAGTTGTTCGCGACATTGATCGTTTCGATCGCGCCGATCGTGGTTGTCTATCTCGTTCTTCAACGGCAATTCATGGCCGGTCTGACTGCGGGCGCGGTGCGTGGCTAATCGTATGACCGACTATAACAGACTATATGATCCTGTCAGGCGTGACGTGATTCGCCTGGCGTATGTCGGATGCGGATTTATGGCGCAAAATGTGCACCTGCCAAATTTTTCATCCTTAAGCGAGTGTCTCTTGGCAGCGCTGGCTGAAAACCGGACCGACCTTGGGCACAAAGTGGCCCGGCGATTCGGCGTTCCAAAAGTTTACGACGATCATCGGCGAGTTTTGGATGATGCGGAGATTGATGCAGTTGCGCTCTCGGCCGATTACGCGCAGCAGGGAGAGATTGCCGCCGACCTTCTCAAAGCCGGGAAACATGTCTTTATGGAAAAACCGATGGCCGTGTCGGTCGCACAAGCCGAGCGAATGCTCGCTTCGGCCCAACAGGGGAACGCCCGGCTGATGGTCGCGTATATGAAACGATACGATCCCGGCAATCGGATCGTGCGCCGCGTAATCAGGCAATGGAAAGAGGAAAAATCAAAAGGGCGACTCTTGTTCGCCAGGAGTCACGGATTCTGCGGCAACTGGATCGCAGAGCTGGATACGACTCGCATGATTCACACGAATGAACCGATCCATCCCACGTCGGCGGACTCGTTGCTGCCGCAATGGCTGCCCGCGACCTATCGGAATAGCTACGTCTCGTATCTCCAGCAGTATACCCACAATGTGAACCTACTCCGTTTCCTTCTAGACATTGACCATCGTGATCAGGTCCAGGTGCATAAAGTGGATCTGGATGACGACGGTTATAGCGGGACTGTTACGCTCCAGCTAGACGGTACCCGTTGTGTGATCGAGAGCGGCCGAACGAATTTTCACAGCTGGGACGAGCATACCCAGGTTTATTTTGAAGGGGGCTGGATCCGGACCTGGCCGAAAGGGCTTTTTGTTCAACCACAGTATTCTGAAGTCGAGATTTATGAAGGTGGAGAGCCGGCCGGTTATCAATACCCCGTGCCGCAGCCTGCGTCGGTTTGGCACTATCGCGAAGAAGCTGTGCATTTTTTATCATGTCTCAAAACTGGTATCCCGTTCGAATCGAGTGGGGAAGATGCTCTGCTGGATGTAACAATTTTTGAAGAGATCTACAAAAAGCACATCAGCGCCGAAATTTGAGTGGTTGAGAGCTAACCTATAACAACGCAATGAAATCTTGTTTTAATACTATTACCGCCGGGCGCCAGAAGCCGCTCGAGGAGATAATCCAGTGGAGCGGTCAGGCTGGATTTGGCGCTTTGGAGATCGATCAGAACCATATTGCGGAATCTCTGACGCGCTTTTCGATGGGTGAACTGAAGACGCGGATTTCGGATGCGGGCCTGGAGACCGCTTCGATTATGGCGTTTAATCTCGCTCCGTTGGACGAAGCCGGGCCGGGGATTGCAAAGATCAGGGAGGGAACAGAGTTCGCCCGCGAACTCGGTGCGCCGATGCTGCTCGTTTACTGCGCGACAAATATTCCGAAGGAGATGCCGATAGATGAAGCGCTGAATCGAGCTGCCGAACGCACCTCAGAATTTGCCAAGGTCGCGAACCCGATCGCGATCGGTCTCGAACCCATCGGACGCACGACCTTGATGGGAGGTCCCGCGGCGGCCCTCGAAATCGCCGCGAGGTCGAAACAGGCGAATGTCGGCATCGTGATGGACACATTCCATTTTCATTTGTCTCAGATTCCCGATTCAGAGGTGCGTGCGATCCCCCGGGAAAAGCTATTAATGGTTCATGTGAACGATGCGGAGAATCTCCCGGTCGAGAAATTGCGCGATGGGCACCGGCTCCATGTAGGCCTCGGCGTGCTGCCACTTGTTGAAACATTCAGGACGTTGAATGAGATCGGTTATGACGGTTTCCTTTCGATTGAGATCTTTCGTGAAGAATACTGGAACCAGCCGGTCAACCAGGTTGTCCTCGAGGCGAAGCGGTCGCTTGATGCAGTGCTAGGCAAAGCCGGCCTGCTGCCGGGATAGCGACCGGCGGATCCGACTCTCTCATGCCGGCGCATGACAGAGCGCAATCGCACGATTAAAAGGCTAATAATTATGAAGTTTGCATTCTATACATCTGTGTTCGGCGAGTTGTCATTGCAGGAAATCGCAGGGTGGGCGAAGGACGCGGGATTTAACGGCATTGAGATCGATTTTGGCCGCCACGTCCGGGAGCCAGAAAACACGGCAGGCGCCGTAGGAATCGCGCGTGAAGCCGGATTGGAGGTCTGCGCGATTACTGTGTTCGGAAACTTGCTGGACCCGGATGCCGATGCGCGGGCCCGGATCCGCAGTCGAGTCAGCCAGGTATTGGCCGAGGCATCTCGACTACAGGTTCCCGCCCTGGTGGTTTTTCCCGGTCGGAATGAATCGATTTCAGAGGAACGAAACTACGAGGATATTGCGGAGTTTTTCGAACAGTTATTGGCGAATGGATCGAGCGGCACGAATGTTGTGATCGAGAACTGGCCGGGAATGAACAAGAACTTCGTCGCGACGACTCCGAGCGGGTGGCGCCGGTTGTTCTCGTTGGTTGAATCGCCAAACCTCGGTCTTGAGTTCGATCCCTCGCATCTGCTTTGGCAGGGGATCGATCCGTACCCCGTGATCATTGAATTCGCGAGCCGGATCTACCTTATCCATGCAAAGGACACGAAGCTCGAGCGGGATCGGATACAGGATGTCGGCTATTGCGGGAACTGGTGGGAGTACCGTTTGCCCGGGCGCGGCGAATTGGATTGGCGGGATTTTCTCGGATTTCTCAGCAAGAAAGCGCGGTTTTCGGGGTTCGCAAGCATCGAGCATGAAGATAGAGAGTTCGGCTGGCCGGACGGATCGATCGAAGCTCGAAAGAAAGGATTGCTGAATGCGTTGGCGGTGTTGCGGGACTCTGTGGAGTACGCGGACGGGAGAGAGGACCGGATAGGATTTGGATCCGGCACAAATGCACAGACGACAAAGTAGGGTTAGAGCCATTTATCAAGATTGGCTCCAGCCGAACAATGAATGACTCCGGATACCTTGCGTTCGATAAAGAGCTGGAGAGCAGCTTCTTCGTTCTCTCCGATTTCGTCGGAGTTACAGATCAGGACAGTGTAACCGTTGAGTCGTGCGACATCTTCGACAGCTTTCACAATCGAAGAAGAAAACGGATTGCGAATATCGGAAACAACGACACCGATGGTCTGGGTGGATTGGCTGGCACATCATGGATCCGATCCGATTCAAGGAGGATTTGAAAGTAACGATCCAGGCACTCGGCTGGCGATCGACTTTGGAAGGGCAACGCCGGTATCTGCCGTTGCAGGATGACATTTCGTCGACGGCGTTCTGGTACCAGGCCGAACCGCATGCGCCTTTTCCAACTTTGCCCGATCTCAACAGTCTCGAGGTGATATGAAACGGCTACAGGTTCGGCTTCCATCCATTTGGCTAAAACCCGGAACCTCGAACCTCGAACCTCGAACCTCGAACCTTGAACCTTGAACCTTGAACCTTGAACCGCGCTCCTCGCCCCGGACCCTCTCCCCCGCCTATTCCAGGTCTGTAAGATAGCGCTCGGCTTCCATGGCAGCGGCACAGCCTTTTCCGGCGGCGGTGACGGCTTGGCGGTAGAACGGATCGGCGACGTCACCGGCGGCGAATACACCGGGCAGACTGGTCTGTGTGCCGCGTTTCAGGGTGAGATACCCGTTGCCATCGGTCTCGATTTTCCCTTTGAACGGTCCCGTGTTCGGGGTGTGGCCGATTGCCACAAAAACGCATTTTACCGGGAGCGTCGAGATTTCTCCGGTTTCGACATTGCGAAGTTCCACGCCTTCAATCTCCCCTTTTGGATCCACGATATAGCGGTTGATAGCTGTGTTCCAGACTGGCTTGATCTTCGGATTGTTCAAGGCTCGTTCGGCCATGATTTTCGTTGCGCGGAGTGTATCGCGCCGATGGATCAAATAGACTTCGGACGCGAACCGGGTCAGGAAAATTGCTTCTTCGGTCGCCGTGTCGCCGCCGCCTACAACGCAGACCGGGACGTTCCGATAAAACGCGCCGTCACACGTTGCGCAGGAGGTTAATCCATGGCCTTTCAATTTGCACTCGTCCTCGAGTCCGAGCCATTTTGCGGAAGCTCCAGTTGCGATGATAACCGAGTGCGTCTCGATCGTGTCACCGTCGGCATGGAGGCGGTAGTGTCCATTGACCGGTTCGAACCCCTGGACCTCCGCGTATTTGAACATGGCGCCGAACTTTTCGGCTTGCCGATGCATATTCATGACAAGCTGCGGCCCGTCGATGCCCTCGGGAAAGCCGGGAAAGTTCTCGACCAGAGTGGTCGTGGTAAGCTGGCCGCCGGGCTCGCGTCCTTCCAGGACGAGTGGATCGAGGTTCGCACGCGCGGTGTAAATCGCGGCTGTCAGGCCTGCGCAACCGGTGCCGACGATGATCACCTTCTGCATGGATTGATTCCCTCCCATTAAAGGTACGGATTGCCAAAGTCAATACGGCGCAGCCTTTTTCGCACGGAAGGGTTCGCCTATAGTTTGGAACATGTTCACAGGAATTATCGAGGCTGTCGGAGAAGTGCTGCGCATGGTTGAGTCGACCCCGGGAACCTATCGCCTGGAGGTAAAGACGCCGATCGCTTCGCAAATGAAGATTGGCGACAGCGTTGCCAACAACGGGGTTTGCCTGACGGTGATCGCACAGAGCGCGGACGCACTGGGGTTCGATCTGCTGGCTGAGACCGTCCGGCGAAGCAATTTCGGCGATTTGAGTGCTGGGGCCTTGATCAACCTGGAGCGTCCGATGGGGATGGCGAGCCGGTTCGATGGGCATATCGTCCAGGGCCACGTCGATACGACGGCAAAGTTGTTGGCGGTTGAAGCGTTCGGTCAGGATCACAGGATCGAGATCGAGTTGCCCAAGGACTTTGCACAGTACGTCGTCTTCAAGGGATCGATCGCGGTGAGCGGCGTGAGCCTGACGGTTGCCGAGTTGCTCCCGGATCGGTTTGTGAACTGGATCATTCCGCATACCTGGAGCGTGACAAATCTGTATCGGCTGCAGCCGGGGGACCGTGTCAATCTGGAATTTGATCTGATCGCGAAGTATGTAGAGCGGCTAGCTCGAATGTCTCACGCGCTCCTGGGCGCGTGAGACATTCGGGCCAAAGATTCCCGGAGATGTTTACTCCGCTGAGATTTTGCCGCGGGTTTGCTTGATGAAGGAGCGGTGCTCTTTGGATTTGCGGATTTCGCGTTTCAACGCGCGCGGGCGTTTGGAGTTTCTACGACGTGCGAGTTCTGAAGCAGCGCGCCGTTCGGCGGCCTGTTCCCTGCGCTTTTTCTCGATCAGCGCGATGAGACGATCAACGGCCAATTGCCGGTTTCGATATTGAGAGCGCGTATCCTGGACCGTGACCGAGATGCCCGAAGGCCGATGGATGAATGTGACCGCCGTTGAGACTTTGTTCACATTCTGGCCGCCCGGTCCGGCGGAGCGCGAAAACGACTCCTCAAAATCTTCCGGACGCAGCCCGAGCTGCCGGATGCGACGCGCAGAATCTGAATCCGGGCTGATCACGCAAGAGTTTAACCCGAAAATCTCACGAGCCAAAGCGCTCGTGAGATTATCGCGCTATATTCATTGTTTGCTTTGTGCGAGTCACTTCCGGGTTGACGGTCATTCCGGCAGCGCCATATGTTGAGCGCACCCGTCGTTCTGGTGCGTTCACCGGGAGCTCCTCTCTAAGATGAATATTCACGAATATCAGGCAAAACAGCTTTTTGAACGATTCAATGTTGCGACACCCAGAGGCGGTCCGGCTGAGACTCCGGATGAAGCGGAAAAAATTGCCAGGTCGCTCAACACCTCCGACCTCGTCGTCAAAGCCCAGATCCACGCCGGTGGCCGCGGGAAGGGGACTTTCACGAACGGGTTCAAAGGCGGGGTGAAACTTTGCAAAACTCCGATGGAAGCTCGGGAGATCGCTGAGAAGATGCTTGGCCAAACGCTGGTAACGCACCAGACCGGACCGGCTGGTAAACTTGTGCGAAAAGTCCTGGTCGCCCAGTCTGTCGAAATTTCGCGTGAAATCTATTTTGCAATTCTGATGGATCGCGCGACCGGCGCGCCGGTCGTCGTAACGAGCACGGAAGGAGGCGTCGAGATCGAGAAAGTCGCTGAGGTGCACCCGGAAAAAATCATTCGCGAACCGGTCCATCCGCTGCTTGGACTTCAACCGTTCCAGGCGCTGAAACTTGGACGGGAACTCGATTTTCGGGGAGATCAGCTGAAGGCGGCTTCGAAGCTTTTTTTGAACGTCTATCAATTGTTCGCAGCGTTAGATTGCTCACTCGTGGAAATAAATCCGCTGGTGGTCACCGACAAAGGTGCGGTGCTTGCGCTGGATGCGAAATTCAATTTCGACGACAACGCCGTATACCGGCACAAAGAGATCCTCGACCTGCGCGACATTGGCGAAGAAGACCCGCGCGAAGTCGAAGCCTCCAAATTTGGCCTCAACTACATTGGACTCGACGGGAACATCGCATGCATGGTGAACGGCGCGGGACTCGCGATGGCGACGATGGATATAATCAAGTATGCCGGCGGCGCACCCGCGAACTTCCTCGATGTCGGTGGCGGCGCGAGCGAACAACAAGTCACCGAAGCTTTCAAGATTCTGGTCGCGGACACAAACGTTAAAGCCATTCTCGTGAACATTTTCGGCGGAATCATGCGCTGCGATGTCATTGCGCAGGGAATTATCAATGCGGTAAGGGCGGTCAGTTTGCCGGTGCCGTTGGTCGTTCGCCTGGAAGGAACGAACGTGGCCATCGGGAAGAAACTGCTGGAAGATTCGAAATTACCGATCCAGGCGGCATCGGACCTCGCAGAGGCAGCCGAACGCGTCGTTGCAGCCGCCAAAGCCGCCTGAATCCACACTCAGGCTCTTAATCCATGTCTATTCTAGTCGAC
>CAZMNG010000043.1:0-12164 GCA_964567505.1 uncultured Chthoniobacterales bacterium | reverse complement strand
CGGGGCTTTGTGATTATCGTGGGAGCGGCCATGACGGCCTATTTCTTTCTCAGGAAACGACCTACGGAATGAACGTGAGCGTATAGTTGTCGTAGCTGTCAATGTCCAATTCCCGGAAGCCGATCGAGACGGACTCATCGCCGTTTTCTATTATTACTCCTATTCCGTAACACTGATCGAACGCGGCGATCGGTACGGAGGCGCCGTAGGGACCAGACCACACCGCTCCGTCTTCGGCCTGTGCAAAGTAATACCAGTACCGGTTCAAGTCCTGAAGATCGCCGCCATAGACCAGGGCACAGGACCCGGGAGCGATATTCCACCAGCCCATCATCTCAAAATTGTCGCCCTCGCCACCGCATTTATCAGGGCTGTAAAATGTGATCGCGGTCGAAATCAGTGTCGGATAGCTATTGCAAAGTGTCAGCGACATGATCAAGCCTCTTCCTTGCTCAGAATCTTTCGCTTGCGCGCACGGACGGAGCGTTTGCCTTTTTCCTGAGACCCCTTTGATGGACCAGGGGAATCATGATATCCGGGGCTACTATGCGAGAAACCGAATCGCCTTGACGGCAATGGCGCTCTTTCTCCGCGCGCACCACGTTCATGTACGGGCTCTGTTTTGCTGAAGCCTTCGGCCATAAATCACCTCAACTTTACGTTCAACCCATAATATGCAATCCGGCGCGACAGTCAAACCTCACTTTGGATTCGATCGGCTGCATAATGAACACACTTTTCGAATGTTATGGAAAAAGTTTTCATCTAGGTTTCGACTAGCAGGAGGCGCTGACCCTCAGCCGCGCTGTAGGCGCCGACTGACCTACGAAAGGCATGCCGGTCTCGGGCGACCAGATCGTGGACTATGCTCTGGGAGTCCTGGACAGCATGCTAGCTCCGCACGAATCGCGTATTACTAATCTACAGTCCAGAAGAATATCTCGAACAGGCATATCCGGGTTTGTCACCCGTTCCAGCATTGCCGCCATGGCAGCCACTCCAATCTCCCTGCAGGGTTGGTGAACAGTCGTTAGCGGAACAGGCAAGAGATTTGCGTATTCGACATCATCGATCCCCACGATCCGGATATCTTCCGGGACCCGATACTTAAGGTGAATCAAATTATGCATTAAGTGGCCCGCAATCCTGTCATTGGCGCACACAATTGCCTCGGGTCTCAGCGTCTCCATTACCTGTCGAACTTCGCTCTCAAGTCCACTGTTAAGATATCTAACCAAAACCGGTTCGACGAGCGCGCCTGAGGCGAAAAGGGCATGCCGATAGCCATCAATTCGCGCTGCTACCGTCGACGCGGATTCGGAATAAGCAACGAAGGCGATACGCCGGCAGCCGAGGTTGAGAAGGTGCTCTGTGACGATGTATCCAGCGCGACGGTGATCAATTGCAATCAAGTCGTGCCCGCTGCGCTTTGGATAAGGCAGAATACAACGATCGAGTAACACGACTGGGACGCGGGCTCTGTCCAGCTCCGAAATCACTCGCTGGTTGGCTTGATCGCTGTCAGGAAACCGCTCCAGCGGAGCAAAGAAAACGCCAGCAACCTTTTTGGAGATGTACTGTTGGCAGAGCCGCAAGGCTTGTTCACCTTTCGTCCCGGGATCCCCTACCGTGTTACCCCAAAGAAGAGCATTCTTACGCGCCTGAGGAGCCTCGGACATTCCCTGGCAGATCGGCCCGAATATCTCGGTATCCCCCAAGTTTGGGATCAGTAATCCGAACAACAGGCCCTCATCACCGGAGCCGGGGATCGCCACGAAGCTTCCTGACCCGGCATGACTTTTGATCATTCCAGCCTGCCGCAAGTCGCGCAGCGCTCGACCCACAGTGATCCTCGATGTTCCAAACCGCTTTACCAAGGCCGCTTCGCTTGGAAGTTTCTGCCCAGGCTGATACCGGCCGCTGAGAATATCGTTTTTAAGGCTCTCGAGCACTTGCTGATATTTGGGAAGTTGTACGACACTATTTGAGTCAGACATTTCAGAAACTTGATATTACAATATAATTGCTTCTTATGCAAATTGTTATATGGATTAATTGGCTTAAATCCATGGCACCGGCTCAAAACTGTACTGGACCTGTCCTATAAACTGATATATTCATTGGCCCGTTGAGCAGGACAAAAGGAAAATTATGGGGCTGAGCTCCAGTTCTGCGAGCAATGTGCTCGCGGAGCCTCCTCAGGTCATACACAGAACATAACAATGGAAGCTCTCTTAGATTAGAATGAATGGGAAACAAGGGACAGGTCGGAATGGCGCTTCTAGGGACAGGTCGGAATGACGCTATTATAAATTGGTGAATGGTGAAAAGCTCGCGAGAAGACCCGATGAGTGAACACGTGAAGCTCGAGGCAAGCGACGGTCATGAATTGGATGCCTACGTCGCGCATTTGGAAGGAGGGCCGTTTGCCGGCCTGGTGGTGGTGCAGGAGATTTTCGGTGTGAACCGGCATATCCGCTCGGTGGCGGATGACTATGCGAAGGACGGCTTTCTGGCGGTTGCGCCAGCGCTGTTCGACCGCTACGAGCGTAGCCTGGAACTTGGCTACGAAGGCGAGGATATGCAGAAGGCGATGTCGTTGATTTCCAGGCTGAATCTGGATTATGCGCTGAAGGACACAGCCGCCGCGCTCGAGTACGCGCGCAGGCAGACGGGGAAGAAATTCGGGGTGATTGGCTACTGCTTCGGCGGCACGATTGCCTGGCTGGCGGCCGGGCGCCTGGGCGTCAACGCAGCGGTGGGCTACTACGGCGGACAGATCGCGAAGTTTGCCGACGAGCATCCGAAGGCGCCGATTATGCTGCATTTTGGAAAACTGGACCAACATATTCCGAAGGAGAGCATCGACGCTGTGCAGGCGGCGAATCCCGAGGTTCCGGTGTTCTGGTACGACGCGGGCCACGGCTTCAACTGCAACGATCGGGCGAGTTACAACGCCGAAGCGGCGAAGCAGGCGAAGGAGCGCTCGCTGGAGTTTCTCAAGCGGCATCTGGGGTAGATTTTCCCTCTGACCTAGTACCCTAACGTAAAGCCATGCTCAGGCCTATAGCTTTGATATCCGGAGTCGGTCGAACAGCCGGCATTGGGGCTGGTATCGCAAAGAAGCTTGCCGCTGACGGGTGGGATCTCGCGCTTACATACTGGACACCCTATGACGAAAGAATGCCTTGGGGAACGCAGCCCAATGACATTCCCATCCTGAGGGATGAGCTTGTCTCGATTGGTGCGCGCGTACTTCTCGTTCCGGCAGATTTGGAACAGCCAAGATCAGCCGGGGACATATTCGAGGCCACCACAAAAGGTCTTGGACGACCCACCTCAGCCCTAGTTTTGGCACATTGCGAGTCCGTAAACTCTGGGATTCTGAGCACCACCCTTGAAAGTTTTGACCGGCATTTCGCCGTTAATGCGCGGGCTAGTTGGCAGCTTATCCGAGAACTGGCCGCCCAAGTGCCAGAAACCGGAGGCCGCATCGTGGCACTAACGAGTGATCACACCGTAGACAACCTTCCTTATGGTGCGAGCAAAGGCGCGCTCGATCGCATTGTTCTTGCAGCGGCCCGAGAACTTGCTCACCTGAAAATCACGTCCAATGTCGTGAACCCTGGCCCGATCGATACGGGCTGGATGGATGAGAAAACCCGTACGTTCCTGCTGCAACGTCAACCAACAGGGAGGCTCGGGACCCCACAAGATATTGCAAATCTCGTCGGCGTTCTATTGTCGCCGGCGGGCTCTTGGATCAACGGTCAGCTCATAAAGTCCGATGGCGGGTTCACAGCATAGCTGTCGATTTCAGTTAAGTCGTAGACTATAGGGCTTTTTTTTTCGCGAGCTCTTAGAGGCCCGCCAAAAACAACGTGGAAAAGGTGAGTGTGAAGGGACATCGCACCTTGGCGAATAATCAACGGCCGCGCAACTTAAACGGCCAGCCGCACGGAGCGGAAGAGGGAAATCTTCCGAATCGCCCACTGAAACCTGCTAAGCCAAGCGCTAGCTTTGCTCGCTCCCTCGAAGACGTTCGTTCAGGCCCATTTGTGTTCAGCAAAACATAATGCGTCGCATAGTTTCAACCGGTCCTTTTGAAAGCTGAAAGATGAGGATATTTATCCTGCATCTTGCCGCTGAGGAACGCGTAAGCCGCGTGACAAGTTCCGTACAGCATGTCTAACTCATTCTGAGTTATTTCGACTCCGCCGCGCTTTCGCAGATACCTGCCAGGGTGAACGAGGTTCCGGATTTCTCGGATCGTATCGGTAGATCGAGCCGAAAGAGAAACGGGTATTGGCATTGCCAGCGGTCGAACTTGATGCTGGTGAGAAACTGCAGACGGTGGTGGTGCTGGAATATAAAGTCGAGGAGAAGGAGAATGGGTTGAAATCTAAATTCGAGATTTGATGAGGACCGTTACGTTAGTAGACACCAGATACGAAAAAGCCGCAGACAGTATCGGCACGGTCGTCAGTACCCACGACACGATACTCGCCGCCTTCAAGGCTAACGACGACTTTCAGTCCCGGATGCGAGCCAGCGGCGTAAAGTCTCACGTCCCAACGAAGATCGTTACCCTGAAAGTACGCCTCCGCATCGGAGAACCCGTTAAACCGGCGATGCACTTTTTTTTGCAGGGCGAAAAACATTGAGGCGTAAGCGTCCCGCAAAGAGCCTTGGAAAGATCTCTTGACTCGAAGGAACTGTAAACGTCGTAAGTTTCCAGTTACGACGTTTACAAAGTTCAGGCTAGACTGAAATGGGGTTTGCTAGCTTTCTCGAGGAGGAGGCCGCCGTCGCCGCTGTAGCGTAGCCCTCGGCAATCGCGATTACCGGATAATGCCGAGTGCATCAACCCCACGATCTCGATCTGGCCAAGTCTGATCACGAGCGAAACAGCTTTAGTCGGCATCACGACAAACTCGACATTTTGCAGAGTATTTTTAGGTCAGCGCCGCGGCGCGAAACGCTTGGAAGGCATTCTAAGGGTGGTCGCCGCGGCGGTGAGCTAAAAATACTCTGCAGTATTCCGTTAACGGAATACTGTCCGTTTCGTGCGCTGACCCCATAGAGGAGTCAAAGCTTGTCCTCCGTATAGAGCGACAGCTCGATCATGCGCTCGAGAAGCTGATCCCCGGGAACGCCGCTAAAATTTCTCAGCACGAGCTCCTTGACATAGAGCCTTACGAGATAGCGCAGTTTGAGCGCCTGGGTACGCGAGGCGAACACGAAGTCGCGATGGCCGTTGTTCACGACGATCACGTTGCGCGTCGCCTCGAAGCGGGAGCGCCATAAATCGCCGGACGCGCACTCGAAGGTATATCCGGGAAGACCGCGTGCATCGATCACCCCTGAACCAGTGGAGGGAACGAGGCTGTCGGTCACAGTAATGAGCGCTTCCGCGGAACACGTGACATCGCGCTGCCTCACGGTGGCGCGCAATCGCACGAGTCCAGGCGTCGCCGGTGCCTGAAAACTGATCTCCTGATCGTGCTCACTCGCGAGGGTGCCCCCGCCTTCGATGATTTCCCAGCGGAATTGCAGGTCGTCTGTCACCCGGCGTCTGGACCGATCGCGCGGCAGCGCTTTGAAATGGCGGGAGGCGTTCACAGCAATCGTGCTCGCCGCGGGCGAGACAACGACATTGAAGAGCGATCCTGCGTGCTCGAAGAACTGGCGCTGTGGCTCTGCCTCGGGTTCCGGTTCGGCCGCGCCCAGCGCTTGATCCTCCGGCAAAGCCCCGAGCGCTTTGCCGTTCTCGCCCGAACGACGCGCCTCGCCCCGCCGATCTGAGCGCGCGTGCACGTCGAACCAGTCGTACTCCTCTGGCGGCAGGGCCAGCAATGCCTCGCGAAAGGCGCGCTGAATGGCGCGCATGAGCTGCTGGCTCGCCTGCTCCTCCTCCGCGCGTTGCTGCTCGGCAATCAGCGCATTCAGATCTTCCTCAAGCGGCCGCAGGGCCTCGCACAGAGCCGCATAGCGTTCATCGTGGATGATGCCGCTGCGCGTACCCGGCGTGACGTTCAGAAAGGGCACATCGATGAGGCCCTCGAGATAGCTCGACGTCCAGGGAGCATGTTCGAGACCTGGAAGAGAGCCGAGCACCTCGACCACACGCGTGCCGGAGCGGTACAGCGCAACGCGCGAGGGCTCCGCGGGCTCGGTCACATACAGTTCCACATAGGCATCGCCGTACGAGGTCCGGACCGACGGCAGGTGATGCAGAAGGCGACCATCGAACTGTCGCGGCTCGACCTCGAGTTGTTTGCGCGCCAGCTTATCCATGACGCTGATGCGCACTCCGGAGCTGCGAATACGATCGCGCAGCTCCGAAGCTAGATACCACTGGATCTTCTCCCCGCTCAGTGTACGAATGCCTTCGAGGAGCGGCGAGATGCGAACCTCCGTGCCGCGCTCGGCGAACAGCACGCGCCGAGGGCTCATCTCGTAACTGGGATCCCCCTTGTTCATGGTCATTTGGTAGGCGCGCTGGTCACTGCCGGTAGAGGTCATGACGAGCCGCTCGCCAACCGTCCAGAAACTCAGTAAGCCAATGCCAAACTCGCCCTGGATTCCCGCTCCCGTCCCCTGGGACTTCAGGCGACGCTTCACCGAATCGCAGATGTGCGTGGCGGCGTAGCGGAAATCGGGAATGCCGTTGGCATCGCGCGGAACCCCATCGCCATCGTCGCGGATGGCGAGATAGTGTTCGCCGTGCTCCCGACCACGCGTGATCGTGATGTTTCGCGCGTGCGCGTCGATGCTGTTCTCGACGAGCTCGGCAATAGCTTTCAGCGGGTTGCTCTGCGACAGGGCGATGATCCGGATTGCGTTCCAGTCATCGCCGATTCGCAGCTTACCCTTCGCTTCCGCAGCACGTGCCATGAGTCAGTCAGATTCTGTGTTGGGCTCGAGCTACACTCGGCGTTGGTACAGAGACATCACGGCACCTGTGCAGCCAAATAGAGTACACCACGATCAACCCCTTTTCCAAAAAGTCGACCCGCGTTTCCGAAGGCCGCATTACCGATTCGGCGGAATGAATTTAGCCTCAACGATGTCCGGAAGCGCGGCCGCGTATTTACGAAGTCTCGTGTTCGTTGCCGTTTCCGAGACGTCGAACATCAATCGTTTTATTGAATTGGTTCTGTGTATGTCCCAGTGCCGGGAAGGAAAAAGCGAATCCTCTCCATATCCTCGAGTAAAACCTTCTGTCCGCGGCGGTCATAAAGCTTTGTGGTCCGGCTGTCGGCGTGTCCGGCAATTCGCTGAGCGGCTTCAAGATTGCCATCATTTTCCAGAAAGTTCGTGATCCCGGTCGCCCGGAATGAGTGAGGCGAAGAATGCGCCGGTAGTCCCGCTTGTTTTAGCCGTCGTTTGAGCAAGTCTGCGGCGTCGGTGCGGACAAGCGCCCGGCGCGATAAGTTGCCGGTCTTTCCGATGGCCGCCGGAAACAAACCAGTGCGGTAGCCGCCTCCGTGACGATCACGCTCCACGCGACTCCGAGATGCTGGCCAAGCCAGCCGCATGCCGCCTTGCCGAGCGCACCTCCGATGAAGAGGAGCGCGAGGCCCAGACCGACAACCGACCCCGCTCCACCGCGGGCGTGTAAAACAAATGGCAGGAACAGGAGATAGCCCATCCGCGTCGCCGTATCGAGCGCGCCGATGAGGAAGAGCAGACCGAAGCCGCTGCCGTTTCTACTCTTTGCGGCGGATTTCTCCTCGGCTGGCGCGATGAACGGTTGCCGCGGCACGAGAGCCAACAAGGCGACAGCCACAGCCATCCCAACGAGGGACATGATTGCGACAACCGGCCGCCATGCGAAGACCGGCAGCAGCAGGGCTACCGCCGCGGGGAAGGTCGCTTTCCCAAGATCGCCGGCGAAATTATAGATGCCGAGCGGCCCGCGTGAGGCTTTCCCGTACGTGTTCGTGACCAGGAGTGAAGCGCGCGGGTGCTGCACGCTTGATCCGACGCGGGCGATGACCAGGCCAATGCAGAGGCTCGCAAATCCGCATGGAAGGGCCATCACCAGATATCCCGCTGCCGCGACGAAAGTCGCCAGCGTCAGCGCCATGCGTGGACCAAGCCTGGCAATCAGCCTGTCGCCTGGAACCTGCAAGCTGCCCATGGTGCCATAGTAGAGCGCCCGGGCCACCGCGAGACCGGCGTAAGAGAGTCCGAACTCTGACTGCCAGACAGGCAGCAGAGCATAAAGCTGATCCGTGTAGCCGTCGTGCAGAACATGCGCGACACAAGCTGCCAATAGAGCCTTTCTCCGGGTGTTGTTGACCGGCTTGGTGTCTGTAATATCGGATTGCATAGGAAGGAGACAGGTCGATTCAAAAGAGGCACGGTAAGAAAAATCCTCCCATGGATTCCTATTTCGGATTGCCATTACTAAGAAGAATGGGCAATTGTTGAAAACCCTCACCTGATAAATTTTCTCCTGAAAGAGAGAAAAAGTCACCTATGGATCTGGACGCGCTTCCACCACTTAATGCGATTCGAGCTTTTGAAGCCGCAGCCAGGTTGGGAAGCTTTGCCAAGGCGGCGGCGGAGCTCCACGTTACTCACTGGGCGATCGGAAAGCAGGTAAGACTGCTGGAAGACTGGATGGGGGTACCTCTGTTCTGGCGGCGATCTCGCGGAATCGACCTCACAGAGGAAGGCGCAGAATTGGCCAAAGACGTTAGCTCAGTGTTCTCTAATCTCTCGGCCGCGACAAAAAAACTACGGCATCCGGAGGGTACGCATCGCCTCTCAGGGATTGTCCGAATTAACGTGCCTACGAGCTTTGCTCTTCGCTGGCTAATTCCTCGATTGTCCGAATTTCGGCAACAATTCCCGAATATAACGGTTCGGATTTCCACGACATCACACAAGTTCAGGTACATAGGAAGTGCGTTCGATTTGGGTATCCGGTTGATTCCAGACCCTGCATTGAGATCGGAAAAGCTGATGACCGATAGAAGATTGCCAGCCTGTTCACCAGAGCTCTTGCGCGCGAAGCCCATCGCGTCGGTAGATGATCTTCGACGACACACGTTGCTACATTCTGCGACGACCTCCTCGGCTTGGTCTGAATGGCTAATCCTTGCTGGGGCTCCTCAACTCAGGCCGCTTCACCACATGGAGTTCGAGCATGTTCACCTTCAGCTCGAAGCGGCGGTAAGCGGTTTGGGAATCGCTCTTGCTTCGCTGCCGCTGATTGAAAAAGACATCGAAAGTGGCCGTCTCGTCTGTCCGATTCGAGAGCCTGAATGCTGTGCTCAGGACTATCTACTCATTAGCGAGCATTGCGAAGAGGACGCCGCGGTGAAAGCTTTTCGAACTTGGATCACAAAGAACAACCCGGGTTAGGGAAATGGGAAGAGCACTGACGCTCATCGACGATCTGCCCTGAGAAGCTTTCAAGATCGGTTCATCGCAAATGGGCGATGACAGCCTGGGCGACCGCTTCGGAGGCTTCGCGTGGCGGGAAGTGACCGACACCATCCAGCACGACTCGCCGATAGCCGGCTGTAAAAAAGCGTTCCATACCTTCTGACCCGGCGGCCTCGTCGCAGAAGTCGGATCCACCGTGGATCATCAACGTATTCGTGGCCAGCGTCTCGACGGCATTCAGCCGCTTTTGGAGCTCATCATAGCGATGATCAAACATCTCCGGCTGCGGACGCCAGCGGCCACGGTACCCGTTCAGCGTGATTTCAGCCCAATCCGGCCTTGGCTGATGCGCTCAGGATCCAGACCTTCGCTGTGGTGGGTCACGATTGGGGGGCGCGTGCCGCTTACACGCTCGCCGCTCTGTTTCCGGAGCGGATTACGGGCATTGTTGGCATAGCTTTGGCCTTCCCAACGATGGCGTCCTGCGCGAGCCCCACGGCGCGTGCGTCACGCCGGGTCTCTGAGAACAGGAAACGTGTCGGGCCGAAACCGCGAAGGTAAGGTGTTATGGTGCGCAAGCCGGCGGCATGAAGCCGTGGCGCGACGCTGCGCCGAGCCCTCACATCATCCGGCCATCCATGCAGCAAGATGACCACACGACCATCCGGCGGGCCACCGTCTTGGTAGCCGATATTCAGGATTTCTGTCGTCACTTGAGAGATCGCCATATAACGCCCATCTTTAATCTCGCCGGTCACAGAACATACGGATGTTGCCGAAGATGTCCGCGATTGTGGCGAGAAACATTGTAGAAGAATGCCGTACTCCATGGGAGTCCTCCTGTGCATTTCCTCGCTCTTGAGTCTTTCGGGGACACCTCAAGAAAGGGAAATTTACGTATGCTAAGGGACTACCATCCCAGCCAACCGAGTAGACGGCACGACCGACACCCGGCTGGTACCTCGGTTTGGTGGCGGTTCAGCGAAGATCCCGCCGCGCGGTGAGTGGCGGGTATTTTAATCATCAAAGACCACGGCCGATGAACCCCCATCGCTAGCAGGGAAGATATTCAGGGTCGACTGATTGCCTATCTGCCAAAAATTGCGGGCCTGGAATTGGCTAGATATGGAGGCCGTTCTGCCAGTCGCGTCCATAGTGGATATGTGCTCCATTTTCGGGCAGGACCGCGCGTGTCGGGCACGATGGCGGTCGGGGCGGCGCGCGCATCATCGGAGAAGAGTAGAGAAATTGGCAACGGAGTCGACAAACGCTCAATAAAGGAAAAAGCAAAATGAAATCACGGAAGCTCGGAAAGTTGGAAGTCTCGCAACTGGGATTTGGGTGCATGAGCATCAGCGCCAACTACGGGCCCGCCGCAGACAGAAACCAAGGCCTCGACGTCATTCGGGCGGCTCATGAAAAAGGCGTTACGTTCTTTGATACGGCCGAGGTCTATGGCCCCTTCACCAACGAAGAGCTTGTTGGAGAAGCGCTCCGACCGATTCGGGATAAGGTCGCTATCGCAACCAAATTTGGCTTCGACAACGAGAATGGCGGCACACTTAATAGTCAACCTAAGCACATCCGGAAAGTGGTTGAAGAATCGCTGAAGCGCCTGAGAACCGACCATATCGATCTTTATTACCAGCACCGGGTTGATCCGGCGGTGGCAATCGAAGACGTCGCCGGTACGATCAAGGGCCTGATCAAAGACGGAAAGGTTTTGCACTTTGGCCTCTCCGAGGCGAGCGCCAAAACAATCCGCCGAGCCCATGCCGTTCAACCAGTGACCGCAGTTCAGACTGAATACTCACTGATGCAAAGAGACACGGAAAAGAACGGCGTGCTCGCAACTTGCGAAGAGCTAGGAATCGGATTCGTCCCATGGGGCCCGGTCGGACAAGGGTATCTTACTCAGAAAATAGATGCCCGGACGAAGTTCGACCCGAAAATGGACATGCGATCTGGGTTCCCCCGTTTTTCTCCTGAAAACATCGCGGCCAATAAGCCGATCGTTGAATTTCTCCGAGACTTTGCGAAGAAGAAAAACGCTACTCCTGCTCAACTTTCCCTTGCATGGCTTCTGGCGCAGAAATCATGGATTGTTCCAATCCCGGGTACGCGCAATATGGATCACCTGCACGAGAACCTGGGAGCGGTCGATGTTCAGTTGGCGCCTCTGGATCTTCGTGAGATCGAAACTGCTTTGTCTGAAATAACAGTGCACGGTGGCCGAATGAATGAAGAGCAGATGCGGGTCGTTGACCAGACAGTGTGAGCGGTTGGAAGAGTATTTCTGCGGTGCCATCGAATCGATCGGAAGATGATTGAATCCAATCCGGCGGCGGGAGTGGGGGTGACGGCCCATCCGGAGGTTGGCCAGGTTTCCGATAGCCTGAGCACGCGTAGTGTAGACTTTTCCGCTGCCAGGCTTCGCCCCGGGGTACTTCGGTACCCGGTTGAAGGGTCCGGCGGCAGGGTTGAGGACGGCGCGGTACAGGGTAGACCGGGCGACTCCAAAGCGGGCGGCTATTTCGGCAACCGGGATGTCGGCAGTTTTGAGCAGCGTTCGGATGGTCTTGCGGAGAGTTTGGCTGGGCGGCCGCCTCTTCGACCGCGGGCACGCGCCGCTTTCAGACCAGCAACGGTGCGCTCCCGGATCAGATTCCGTTCGAATTCGGAGTTTTGCGGAGAACTGCAAAAAGCCGATGATGCGGAGCGCGCGATTATGCAAAGTCACAGCGCCGAAGTGGCGATTTGAC
>CAZMNG010000042.1:0-12271 GCA_964567505.1 uncultured Chthoniobacterales bacterium | reverse complement strand
GAGGCGAGCGATGGAAGATCTTCAAATTGGGGGAACACACATTCCAAAAAGATCCCTCTTGATTGTCAGTCCCTGGGTAATGCACCGGTCTGCTAGATATTACGTTCGTCCCACGGAGATGAATCCCGATCGCTGGACGGAATCCTTTCGGAAGCAACTTCCGAAGTACGCCTATTTTCCGTTCGGTGGCGGTCCTCGCCAGTGTATTGGTGAAGGCTTCGCATGGATGGAGTTGAAATTGATCCTCGCGGTTCTTATGCGTGATTGGCGCGTAGAACTGATGCCTGGTCAGGACATTCGCCCAAAGCCTGCAATGACTCTGAAGTCTAACCATCCGATTCACATGATTGTTCATCGGGTGTGAATGGCGTCCAATTGGCGGATTGCAGGGTCAAGAATGAAGACAGAATATGCCAGCGAATTCAGTTGGAGTCCGAGCACTCCGTCTGTCGGGTTCCCCACAAACTTCATCGCAAGAAAATGAATAGGACATAGATATGCGATCTCGGATCTTGATTCACATCCTCGGGTACCCACGGGTCGGTCCCACTCGCCAGCTGAAGCGAGCGCTTGAATCCTACTGGCGCGGCACCGAAACAGGTGACGACCTGCAAAAGATCGCGTCCGAACTGAGACGCTTGAATTGGTTGCAGCAACGGGCTGCCGGAATCGATTTAATTCCGGCAGGCGACTTCAGCTTTTACGATCACGTTCTTGATACCATCGCAATGGTCGGCGCCGTACCCGAACGCTTTGGCTGGGACGGCCTGCGAACCGATCTGCCGCTCTATTTTGCGATGGCGCGCGGAAAGACTTCCGACGCCGATACGCGACACGAGCACGCGGATTGCGCCCATTCTGGTTCAGATGGTGTTCACGCGATGGAAATGACCAAGTGGTTCGACACGAACTATCATTACATCGTACCTGAATTTCGCGAGAGTCAGACGTTCACACTTTCATCAACGAAGGTGATTGATGAGTTCCAGGAAGCGCTTGCACTTGGAATCAAGACAAAGCCGGTACTATTGGGACCGTTAACCTTTCTCCGGCTCGGCAAGATTCATGGCACTCATTTTGATCGCTACCGGCTTCTTCCGGCTTTGCTTGATGTGTATGGCGAAGTCCTGCAGATCCTGGCCGGTTCAGGTGCGGAATGGGTGCAGCTTGATGAGCCGGTTGTCGCGCTTGACATGGCGGCGGCAGAACATCGCCATTTGTATGACGCGTATTCCCAGCTGACGCAGATGGCGCCCGGACTGAAGTTTCTCGTTACAACTTATTTTAATGATCTGGGCGAAAACCTGCCCGCATTCGCGGAGCTCCCCGTGCACGCATTGCACGTCGACGGGGCTCGGTCGGAACATGAACTCAACAACCTGATCGCCCATCTCGGAACGCGGAAAATCATTTCACTTGGGCTTGTGCACGGCCGGGATATCTGGCGCAACGATTATGAGCGTTCGCTCGACATCCTGCGCAAGGTCTTGTCTGCCGTCGGCGAAGAACGCGTCTGGATCGCGCCCACATGTTCGCTGCTGCACGTGCCGTATTCGTTGAAATACGAAGTGAAACTGGATCCGGAAATCAAATCATGGCTCGCGTTCGCCGAAGATAAACTGATTGAACTCTCCGAGTTGCGTGAAGCGGTCCAAGGCAACGAAGAAGTCGTTAGTCGGAACCGGAAATTGCACGAGGCGCGCTCCAACAGCGCCCGAATCCATCTGCCGGCGGTCAAGAAACGAAGCGGATCCGTCGGGAAAAACGATTTGAAACGGAACCGTCCTTATCCGGCTCGCAGGCAGGTGCAGCAGGAACATTTGCATCTGCCCGATTTACCAACCACAACAATCGGATCGTTCCCGCAAACTGAACAGGTGCGGGCAACTCGCGCTCACTATCGGAAGGGTAAAATCAGTCAGAGCGACTACGAAGCGTTTCTGGAACAGGAGACGGCGCGGGTCGTGCATTGGCAGGATGAAATCGGTCTGGACGTTCTCGTTCATGGTGAATTTGAGCGGACCGATATCGTCGAGTATTTCGGCGAACAGCTCAGCGGGTTCACTTTCACCGAGAACGGATGGGTCCAAAGCTATGGTTCCCGGTGCGTGAAACCGCCGATTCTCTTTGGGGACGTTCAAAGACCGAATCCGATGACGGTGAGGTGGGCCCGGTTTGCACAGGGTCGGACGAAGAAGCCGATGAAAGGGATGCTCACCGGCCCGATCACAATTCTCCAATGGAGCTTTGTGCGCGACGACCAACCGCGATCTGAGACGGCCCGCCAGATTGCGCTCGCGATCCGGGACGAAGTGCTTGATCTCGAGGCGGCCGGTATTTCGGTGATCCAGGTGGATGAACCCGCATTGCGCGAAGGGCTGCCTCTGAGAAAAGCGGGTTGGGCAGAATGCCTGCGCTGGAGCGTCGATGCATTCAGGCTCGCCACTTCTGGCGTGGCTGATTCGACGCAGATCCACACCCATATGTGCTACTGCGAGTTCAATGATTTTGTTGAAGCGATCGCCGCTCTGGATGCGGACGTGATATCGATCGAGAGTTCCCGTTCCGAGATGGAACTACTCGAGGCGTTCCGTACCTTCCAATATCCGAACGAAGTTGGACCCGGCATCTACGATATCCATTCGCCGAGGGTGCCGTCTATCCAAGAGATGAGCGGATTGCTGGAAAAAGCGCTCCGTGTTCTTCCGCGAGCCCAGGTTTGGGTGAATCCCGACTGCGGGCTCAAGACGCGGGGATGGCCAGAGGTCGACAAGTCTCTGCGTAACATGGTCGCGGCGGCACGCACCCTGAGAGAGGGACACTAGCCCAAATTATTCACCGGCTGTGAAAAATGCGGGCTCCGAGACCAGACTCAGGATCCCGATCGATGCAAAGCCTACCGCCCGAGCATACAGCAGTCCAAGGGTGTTGCCCCAGAATAACCAGATGGTAGCAGCGATTGCGAGATAGGGCCCAAATGGAATTTTCGCAGAACGTTCCCGATGCCCCAGCGCTATCAAAACGATGCTGAACGCGGCGCCGATGAACGCGGCTGCGGCGATGGTGAAGAGCGTTCCTTGCCATCCGACAAATGTGCCGATCGCGCCGACCAGTTTGACGTCGCCCAATCCCATCGCTTCGCGAGGGAATCGTCCACCAGTGGTGTGACCCGAGAAGCTTATGATTTTGTCCAGGGCGATCGTCTCGGGCCCCGCAACAATACGATCATGAAAAATTGCTATGTCGACACTGTCAAACCCGGCTCCATTGACCTCGGCATCCGTCACGTGAAGAATAATCTGATCGGACGGCCGGACGAAATGCTCGCTCCACAGAAAGCTTTCGTTTCCGATCGCAATCCGCAGATCTCCGTCGGCCAAACTCTCAAGTCGAAAATTTGCCGGCGCGTCCAGTTCGACCTTGTACCGGCCAAACGCAAGTTTCCCGAGCTCGCTGACCAGATAGAGAATCAGCGCGCCAGTGGCCCCGCCGATGATCGACGAAAGCGCAGCCGGCCACGGATTCGAGGAATTCTGCAGTCCCGGCGTAAGGACACTGAGCAGCAAGCCGGCAACGATTCCGCCCTTACTCATCGAATCCGGGATAACGAAGAATTCCAGGTCGACAAAGGTCGTCACGGTCAGGATCGAGAGAAGGACCCAGACCGAAAAAACCGTTGGGATCGGGACCAGGCACGCGGCAACTGCAAACAGGATCCCGGTCAGAATTTCCACGACCAGGTAACGCGGGCCAATTGAAGCGTGACAGCTCGCACAACGGCCCCTAAGGAAAAGCCAGCTGAGAATCGGGATGTTCAGGCGCCAGGGTATTGGGCGCCGGCAGGATGGACAAAATGATCGGGCTGGATCGATGAGCGAGATCTCTCTCGGGATACGATAGATACAAACATTGAGAAATGACCCGATGATCGCTCCGAATACGAAGCTTGTCGCAACCAGATAATTCTGCACGGTTACGCTCTCGAGAGGGCCGGCTCCACAAGTTCACAAATCAAGTGAATGATCACCTTGTGGGCCTCCTGAATCTTTGCGGTGACCTGTTCAGGGACCAGCAGTTCGACGTCAGCCAATCCGCGGCAGGCGCCTCCGTCGCGGCCCAGAAGAGAGATCGATTTCAGGCCCAATTCCCTGGCTTTATCGAGTGCGCGTTTGACGTTCTCGGAGTTCCCGCTGGTGGTAAGTGCCACCAGCAGATCGCCGGGATTACCAAATGCCATGACCTGCCGGGTAAACAGCTCCGCAAACGAGTAATCGTTTCCCGTAGCCGTTAAGAGTCCGCCGTCACCTGTCAGTGAGATCGCAGGATAGGGGCGTCTGTCTCCGACAAAGCGGCAGGCTAGTTCAGTTGCAAAATGAGCGCTGTCCGACGCGCTGCCGCCATTGCCACAGGCCAGAACCTTGTGGCCCGAGAGCAAGGTTTCGCGTAGCAGATCCGCTGCCTGGCTGACCTGATCCTCGAGCTCGAAGACGGTGCGAATCGCGGCGATGGAGTCATTCAGGCTGGCGCGAATAGACATATATGTGCGAGTCTCAACAGTGATCCGGGCGATTTCAAGCTGGAAAAACTGGCTGAAAGTCCTACGATCCCTTCGATGCGTCACTGGGCGTTTCTAATCACTGCGGTGCTTTTGCTGGTCGGCTGTGAATCCTCCGACGATGCGTTCGTTCCTGGCCGGATCCCGAAGGAAACAGCCGTGGCCATCGCCATGCAGGCCAACAAACAATATCCTTACCCGCTTTCGAAAGTCACTCGTGTGGAGTGGCGTCCGAACCAAGGGTACTGGGCCATCGACTTCAAGGATGAAGACGAAAACTACGGCAAGTTCTACCTTGTCAACGGCGCCGGAAAAATCGTCGGTGTCGGCCAGATCCAGGGCGATAATTATTATTAAGCAGGCGGAAACGCTCAAGCCAACCTCGAAAGGCGGGAGGATAAAAATCCTCACTTACTCGACCCGGCGGTTCGCGCCGGGCCATCTCACGGTGAACCGCTAACTAATATTGGCGTCGTTACGAGTTTGACGCTCGACAAGCCGATGAATTCGGAAAAAATTCCCGGACGATGGAGCCGGCGGTTGATGTCCAGAAGTTGCGCAAAGAGTACACATTATCCGGACTTTACCGAAAGGATCTCTCTGACGATCCCTTCGAACAGTTCCAGAATTGGTTCGAAGAATCCGTCCGTACAGCCGGCGACCGGGAGCCAAACGCGATGACCCTTGCAACCGCCTCTCAAACTGGCATACCCTCCATTCGGGTCGTCCTCCTCAAAGGCTTTGATTCTCACGGAGTCGTCTTTTTCACAAATTATCAAAGCCGCAAGGCGCGGCAGCTCACTGAAAATCCAAATGCCGCTGTGAACTTCCATTGGCCGTGGCTGGAGCGACAGGTTCAGATTGAGGGGACTGTTCAAAAAACCAGCCGGGAGGAGTCTCAGGCGTATTTTGATAAACGGCCTCTCGGTAGCCGGCTCGGCGCAATCGCTTCGGAACACCAAAGCGTTCCCATTGAAAATCGACGGGTCCTCGAGCAGAGACTCTCAGGGTTGCAGACGCAGTACACAAGCAGCGCCCCACCACTTCCGGATTTCTGGGGTGGGTACCGGCTCGTCCCTCGACGATTCGAGTTCTGGCAGGGACGGGAAAATCGGCTTCATGACCGGTTTCTGTATTTACTGGCCGCGGGTGGATCGTGGAATATTGACCGCCTTGCGCCCTGACTGCAGGATTGAAATGAAAGCGAAGCCCGGCCCATTGCCCGCATAGCAGCGCGGGCGGACGCGATACCCGCGAGTCCGATCCGAAGATCCACGAATAAAAGGCGTTAAAAAATAAGATGCGTGATTTTGCGAATCTTGCCGAGCCGGTGCGCGAAGAGCGCAGTCTCCATTCTGTTGCGGCGCCAGATTTTGATCTCGAAAAGACGCTGAACTCCGGACAGGTGTTTCACTGGACGCAATTCGCTAAAGGTTTTGTGGGAGCGATCGATCAGACACCCGTCTACGTCGAGCAAGAGGGCAACTCGATCCTTCTTCCCAAAGAGCACGCTGCGCTGATTACTCGATATTTTGCATTGGACCATCGGCTGGCCGAGATCTTGAAGACATTTCCGGCGGACCCGGTGCTGGACATCGCGGTCGAATACTGTCGAGGTTTGCGAATCATTCGGCAACCTCATTGGGAGTGTCTTGCGACGTTCCTGACTTCTGCTCTTAAGCAGGTCCGGCATATCCGCGCAATATCGTTTTCAGTCCGCAAAAATTTCGGCCGACCCCTGCAGGGAACTGAGTTCGAGATATTCAGCTATCCCACTCCTGAACAGATTGCCGAGGCTCCGTTGGCAAAGCTGCTCGAGTGCAAACTGGGGTTTCGCGCGCCGAACTTGATTGCCACCGCCCAAATGGTTGCTTCCGGCGCAGTCAGCCTTGACGCGCTTCACAATTTGTCCACCGATGAGGCGCGCACCGTCCTGTGCAGCCTGCCCGGGGTCGGAGAGAAAATTGCAAATTGTATTCTGCTCTTTGCGTACGGACGATTGGATGCAGTTCCGATCGACGTTTGGATCGCGCGGATCATGAAAGAGGTCTATTTTGCGCGCCGCCCAAAAGTCTCTTTGCGTGAAATGAAGTCGTTCGCCGCGGATTACTTCGGCCCGTACGCGGGCTACGCGCAACAGTACCTGTTTCACCACTGGCGATTGACATACCGAATAAGGCAATGATTCAAGTAGCTCTTTGTCCAAGCGAAATTCGCAGAATCTCGGCGACTGACTTGACCGATACGACTGCTGTCGTGTTCGACGTTTTACGGGCGACGTCGTCCATTATCACAGGACTGGATTCCGGGGTTGAGTCGATCATTCCGGTCCGAACCCTTGAAGAAGCCCGGACTCTGAAAACAAGAAATCCCGGCCTTTTGCTCGCAGGGGAACGAAGCGGGCTGCCGCCTAAAGGATTCGATTTAGGCAATTCCCCCGAAGAATTTCAACACTCGAAAGGCCGCACGATTGTAATGACGACGACGAATGGAACTGTCGCAATCGAAAGCGTGAAATCGGCTCAGAGCGTTTTGATCGGCGCCTTGTTGAACATTGATGCGCTGGCTAATTACCTGTTCACGCATTGCCCGAACAATTTGTTACTCGTCTGTGCCGGAACGGTGGAGGAGTTCAGCCTCGAAGATGCGATTGCTGCCGGAGCGCTCGTCGCGCGACTCTCCGGCGACGAGGGCCTCTCAGACTCAGCAATGATTACCCGGAGCCTTTACGAACAGGTTGGGGATGATTTTTACGAATGGCTCCGCCACACGCAAAACGGCAGTCAGTTACGAAAGATTGGCAAAGATGCGGACATCCGGTGGTGCGCCCAGTTCTCCGTGGTCGACCTTGTTGGCCAGCTGATTGGGGGACGAATCGTTCCTTCCGCAGGCTAAGCTGTGACCTCGGCGAGCGCGATAACGACTGGTGTGCAGCCAATTAATTGTTCTTCTAATCACTTGAGCTGTTCTGCCAGCAGAATTACTCTACGCCGGTTTGTCGATGTCAGATCGGAAAAAGATCATCCTCGCGATCGTTGGGTCGCTCATTCTGCACGTCATAATCATCCTTGGATCGGGCAAGGTGATCGCACTCTGGCCGGACGTCTCTGCCCCTCTTCAAAAACCAGATGAGCCACCCCCGGAATTGACTGTTCTGGACGAACCGCCCCCAGATGAAGAGAAGCCGCAACAACGTCAATACCTCCGGACCAATGACGATCAGAAGACCGACAAGAAGCCGGATAACGCCGCCTTTGAGTCGGACAAGGATACGGCCGCCGCGAGTGAGAAACCGGCGACGGGGACTCAGCCCCTGCCGACTCAGGAGGGAAAAGAGCTGCCGGATATCGGTTTCAAAGACGAGGACTCCTCCTTAGCTCAAAAGGGATCGACATTCGCACATGACCCGGGAGACGCGCCAGATCTGGCGCAAGCGCAGCCGACGGACGAAAAGGAACAGGCCCCCCAACAGCAGGAAACTCCAACTCCGGCTCCTACGCCCCCTCCAACGCCTACGCCCACGCCGACTCCTCCACCGACTCCAACGCCCACGCCCACGCCAACGCCAACTCCCGATGTGGTTCCTTCCGATGATGAATTGGCGATGCTGCGTGAGGTCCCAACACCTGTTCCAACACCCGTCCCGACACCGGTGCGCAAACAGCAGACGGCCCAGATGCGTCCACGTGCTCCTGTGACAGCTTATCGGCCGGAACAACGGGTGACTCGGATGCAGGGCAACATCGATAGCAAGGGCCGGGCGTCGATCGCGGCTCTGGGAACTCCTCAGGGAAGATTCGAAAAAGCGGTTTCAGATGCAATCGGATCGCGTTGGTATTATTACGTCCGGGAGCGAAGCGACGTGATCAACATCGGAACAGTCCAAATTCAGTTTTATATCCTGCCCGACGGCAGAGTACAGGATGTAAAAGTTATCCGAAATTCGTCCAGCGAAGGCTTGGCCTCTGCTTCATTGCAATCGATTCTCGACGCGGATATACCGCCGATGCCCGAAGAGCTTTCTTCGGTAAGCCCCGATGGACGGATGGAATTCATAATGTCGTTTACCTCATATTAACCATGCTTTACTTCGCTCTGTTCGATAACACGCTGGATTTCATCGTTAAAGGCGGCGTCTTTATGGGCGTCCTGCTTTTGTGTTCATTTGTCGCCCTGACCGTGATACTCCTTCGGCTGGTTGCGTTGCGCCGTGCAGCCGTGATTCCGCCTCTGATCGAAAAGGAGATTCACAAACTAAGACCGGGCGATGAACCGGAACATCTTCGACATTTGATCCAGGATGATTCGTCGCCTCTCTCACGGATCGCCGAGGTCGCCGTGCGCCCGTACAACAGCACAAAGCAGGAAACGCTCGAAGTGGTCCAGTCGCGTGCGCGTCAGGAGATCGTTCGTCTCGAAAGCGGGCTTTTCATCCTCGAGATCGTCGTCGGTATCGCTCCTTTGTTGGGGCTGCTCGGGGCGGTGACCGGGTTGGTCCGGGTCTTCGGCAACATCGGTACGGGAGCCATGTCGACATCGGACCTGAAGGGGATCGCCTCAGGCATCGGTGAAGCACTCAGCACCACCATCGTTGGCTTGGCAATCGCGATTCCGGCGCTTGTTGCATTCAGCTATTTCTCCCGCCGCGTGGAGCGGCTCGCAGTCGAGATGGAGTCGCTCATGACCGATCTCGTGGAGAAAATTTTTCATGTGAGCCGAACGCCGGACACATTCACGTCGGAAACCAATTCGTTGGAGGGCGCGACTCGATGAGGTTTTACGTCAAACGAAAGCGGACCCCGACAATCATCATCGTATCGCTGATCGACATCTTCGCGATGCTTCTGATCTTTTTTATCGTGACCACGACGTTCAAAACCGCGCAGTCAGAGCTTGCGATCAAAATCCCGGAATCCAAGACCGCCACGCAGGCTGCGAATCCGACCGATCCGATTGTGTTGGCAATCACCGCGGAGGAGAAAATTGTGTTGGACACTCGACCATTGAGTAGCGTGGACGATCTTTCTTCGGCGTTGGAGGATGCTCAGAAGAATAGTCCAAACCGGCCGCTAGCCATGAAAGCCGACCAGAAAGTTTCGTTTGGCTTTTTGGTTCAGGTGCTTGATGCGCTGAAGAAGGCGGGGATTAAGAACCTCCCGACATTTACCAAAACGCCCGACCAGCGATGATTCTTGATATCGTCAAATACGGAAATCCCGTGCTCCGCGCGAAAGGGAAAAAGATTGGAAAAGTCGACGATGAAATCCGGGTTTTAGCCGCGGATTTGCTCGAGACGATGTACAACGCGAGCGGTGTCGGTCTGGCCGCGCAGCAGATCGGACGCGCGCTGCAAGTGACCGTCGTTGACATCAGCGACGCGGAAAATCGCCCGAGCCGGATGTGGATCGGAGGAGAAGAGGTCGATCCAAAGGAGCATATGCCCATGATCCTGATTGATCCGGAGTTGGAGTTGGGAGACGAGCAGGAGCTTGGAAACGAAGGGTGCCTTAGCTTTCCGGAGATATCAGCCGAGATTTCGCGCGCCGTCAAAGTCAAAGTCAAGGCGCAGGACCTCGATGGGCATCCAATCGAATTCGAAGCGGCGGGTCTGTTGGGGCGCGCTATCCAGCATGAAACCGATCATCTGAATGGGATCCTTTTCATCGATCGGATGTCCTCCGCCACCAAAGCTTCATTGGCCGGAAAGTTGAAGCGGTTGGCGGCCGAGTCCAAGCCGTGAGATCGAGATTCTCGCCCGGTGGTGCACGACGGATTCTTTTGTGCGAACAACTTTTGAGACATTCGATGCATGGATGATCGTTTTTGGCGAATATTCGGGATCCGTCGAAGGGCAGACGCAGAGGCAGTCGGTGAATTTTCGGATGCACCTCCAATTTTTGGTGAGCGAAAGAGGGCCGAGAGGCCACTGGTACTGCCGGTGAGCAAGTCGGATCGCGACTGCGATAAGCATAATCGCCTGCGACCGGAACAATTTTCACTAGCCTGGGTTATCTCGCTGGGGGTGTTGTTCTTCGTCTTCCTCGTCACCTGCGGTGTTCCGCGGCTGTTCGATCAGATCGATGGTCAGTACGCCGGTGCTGCTCGGGAAATGATCGTGCGAAACGATTGGCTGATTCCAACCCAGAACGGTGTCCCGCGATTGCAGAAGCCGCCGTTGGTCTATTGGTGCGAAATTGTTTCGATGCGCACCCTGGGAATCACAGAATTTGCCGCCCGATTGCCGGTTGCACTCGCCACGGTCGGCTGGTTCGTTGGCACCGGCTTGATTGCATGGCGGGCGGTCGGCAGCTGGTCCGCCGGGGTTGCCGGCGCCCTCACGCTCGCGATGTTCACCGCTACGTTCTTCTTCACGCATCTTGTGATGCCGGAGCCGTTTATCTGTTGCTTTTTTGCCCTCGCCTTCTGGTCGTTTCTGATGGCTTTGGACGCGGGTGCAATCCCCGAGCGGAATCAGACCTCCGCATATTGGTTAGCTGTTGCGTGGCTATTTATCGCGCTTGGAACACTCGCAAAAGGAATTCATGCAGTTGTGATTCCGATTGCGGCGCTCTCGTGCGCAGCTTTGCTCAGGCCGTCGATCCGCCCGGTTTTGCGCCGGTTTCTTTTGCGCCCGCACGGGTGGATTCTATTCTTTCTGCTTGTCGTGCCCTGGTACCTGATGGTCGAAGCCCGCTACCCCGGATTTATCAGGGATCACATCTTTAATGAACAGATAGGATCAGCCCTGAGCCGGAGATGGCCGCCAGACAGCGATCGTGTTCCGCTCCTGCTATTCTGGAGTGAGCAGCTGGCACTTATTTTTCCGATAACTCTTCTGCTGCCGGCCGCGATCATCGTCACGCTGCGACGGCGCAATGAATCCCGCCACTGGATCAGCGACAACGGAGTGATTCTCTCGGCGTGGTTTCTGGTCGTCGCTCTCGGAATCAGTTTCTCTAACATTCAGGATTATTACCTGATGATCGCATGGGCGCCCGTGGCGGTCTGGATTGCCTGGGTCGTGACAAATCACACCATTTCATTCAAATGGCCGGCGATCGTTGTGATGCTCCTCGGTTTTTCAGGGCTGGCCGTTACAGTCGGTTTACTAATTTCCCACGTAAGCACTTCCGGTGATTCCGCCAAGTCATCGGCTCTCATCGGAGACACGATTCTGAACGTGTTCCAAGTCCTGCCGCCGGGCGTTTGGAAGGAATTCATTCCGCTTCTCTGCGTTGCTTCAGGATTCGCTTTTGTAACGGGAATTGCCGTCATTCTACTCGACCGAAACGGCAAATCCGACCTTTGCTTTGCAAGCTTCGCCTTGCTAATGGCGGCGTGGTTCGCGGCTGGCACCCGCGGCATGCAGCTCGTTGAGGATCAGCTTTCTTCTGCAAAAATCGGTGAGGTGATCACGTCTCGTGCCGGTCCGGAAAGTATGGTCATCGCGCAGGGTGACCCAAACGAAAAGACAACGCTCTTCTTTTATTTACATCAGCCGATCTTCTGGGTGGACGGACACCCGGACATTGAATTCGCGACGCGCTCTCTTGGGATCGGGCGTGCGAATTACCTGACGCGCGACCAGGTTGCGGATGCATGGAAAGAGCGGCGAGGGGTCTTTTTGATCGTCGAAGGGGCTGATGCCGCGGAGTGGGGCAGGGTTCTAGGGTCGACGGCAAAGCCATCTAATCCGATCGCTCGCTGCGGTTCGCG
>CAZMNG010000041.1:8239-12332 GCA_964567505.1 uncultured Chthoniobacterales bacterium | reverse complement strand
AATGGGAGTCTCTCAAACGCATTGAGATGTTCACCCTCGGCACGCACGACACCTCAGACCGGCTCCTGATGCCCGAAAAACTGTACGGCCGCGATCGGGAAAACCAGATGCTGCTGGACTCTCTCAATCAAGTTGTAGCAACGGGCAAACCGATCCTGGTCCTCGTATCCGGTTATTCCGGGATCGGCAAGTCGTCGATCGTCAATGAGCTCCACAAAGCGATCGTGCTCCCGCGCGGAATGTTCATATCCGGCAAATTCGACCAGCATAAGCGCGATATTCCCTATGGCACGCTTGCCCAGGCTTTCCAGAGCCTGATACGCCAGATCCTGGCTAAGAGCGATGCGGAGGTGGACGATTGGCGCCGGGTGCTGCAGGAGGCGCTTGGCTCAAATGCTCAACTGATCATCGGCCTGATCCCCGAACTGGAGCTGGTAATCGGCAAGCAGCCGCCGGTTGTGGAAATTCCGCAAATGGAAGCCGAAAACCGTTTTCGGTCCGTGTTCCGGTCTTTTCTGGCCGCTTTCGCCCGCAAGGAGCATCCTTTGGCCCTCTTCCTGGACGACCTGCAGTGGGCCGACCTGGGAACGCTCAAACTTTTCGAAGACCTCGTGACCCAGACTGACGTCCGGCACCTGCTGCTGGTTGGCGCTTTCCGCGATAACGAGGTGAGTCCCGCTCACCCCCTTGTGCGGACGCTGGATGCGATTCGCCAGAGCGGGGCGATCGTGCGCGACATCCTGCTCGGGCCGCTGTCGCTCCGCGACGTGATCGAATTCATCGCCGATACGCTCCGTTGCGGACCGGCGGCAGCCGCCGAGCCCCTGGCGCTGCTCGTGCACCAAAAAACACTTGGTAATCCGTTTTTCGCGATTCAGTTCCTGACCGCACTGCGCGAGGAGCGCCTCCTGCTGTTCGACGCCCGCGACGGAACGTGGAAGTGGGATCTGGAAGCCATTCATGCCCGGGGATTCACCGATAACGTCGTTGAACTCATGGTCAGTAAGCTCGAGCGGTTGCCGATTGGCACCCGGGAAGCGCTCAAACTATTCGCCTGCCTGGGAAACAGCGCGACGACTCGAATTCTTGCGACGGTGCAGGAGAAATCCGGGGAGGAGGTTCACTCGGATCTTTCAGAAGCTGCGCGCCAGGGATTTGTGCTGCCGCTCGATGGCTCCTACAAGTTTCTCCACGACCGTGTCCAGGAGGCCGCCTATTCGTTAATCCCGGAAGCGTCACGCGCCGAGATCCATCTCCGCATCGGCCGAATACTATTGTCGAGAATGACTCCGGATGAAGTCTGCGAGAAAATCCTGGACGTCGTCAACCAGCTTAATCTCGGGGCCGCCCTGGTTACAGGCTGGAACGAAAAGGAGCAAATCGCAAAGCTCAATCTTCGCGCCGGAAGAACGGCCAAGGCCTCGGCTGCCTATGCTTCAGCGTGCACCTATTTCTCGGTGGCCATGGCCCTGCTCGGAAACGAAGGCTGGTCACGCTGTTACGAACTGGCCTTCAGAGTGTATCTCGAACGCGCAGAATGCGAGTTTTTGAGCGGAAACTTCAGCGACGCTGAGCGGTTCATCGAAAAGTTACTCGGTCAGGTCGCGCCGAAAATTGACAAAGCAGCCGTCTACCGGTTGAAGATCGACCTTCACGTCGTGAAGTCGGAAATGGCGCCGGCCGCCAACAGCTGTCTCGATTGCCTCAGCCTGCTCGGCGTGGAGATGTCTGCTCATCCCACCGGCACAGAGGTTCACGCGGAATACGAAAAAGTCTGGAAGAATCTGGATGGGAGGTCGATCGAAAGCCTGATCCAACTCCCGCCCATGACCAAGGCAGAAATGCAGGCCGCGATGCGTACGCTGTCACTCCTGTTCGTGCCGGCCCTACTCACAGATAACAATCTGCTCTACCTGCACCTCTGTAAGATGGTGAACTTAAGTGTGCAGTATGGAACAACGGACGCCGCGGTGGCCGGCTATGCATGGTTCGGGATTATTCTGGGGCCTGTTTTTCATCGCTATGAGGATGGCTATCTCTTCGGCAGGCTCGCTTGCGATCTGGTCGAGAAGTTCGGCTTTGCTGCCTATAGGGCCAAGGCAAACTTCGCAATGGAAATCACGGTGCTTTGGACCAAACCAGTCACAACCGCTATCGAGTATATCCAGTCCGCTTTTCGCGCGGCTGTCGAAGCCGGCGACCTTACGGTCGCCTGTTACAGCCGGAATCATCTTATCACCGATCTTCTTTTGAAGGGAGCGCCGCTCGAGGAGGTGTGGCTTGAATCTGAACGGTGTCTGGACTTCGTCCGCAAGGCCAAGTTCCGCGATAACGTCGACATCATTGTGAGTCAACAACGATTCATTTTGAATATGGCCGGTAAGACATCGAACTTCTCCACCTTCAGCGATTTGCACTTCGATGAAGCCGAATTCGAGGCGCAACTGACCGACGATCGGATGAGCATCATGATCTGCTGGTACTGGATCATGAAACTGAAAGCCCGCTTCCTCTCCGGAGACTACGAAACAGCGGTCGCTGCGAGCCGAAGCGCGAAAGAGTTACTCTGCTATTCGGTAGGCCATATCCAGTTGCTCGATTACTACTACTATGCGGCGCTCTCGGTCGCCGCCCTTTACAATACGGCATCACCCGATTCCCAGAAAGAATTCCACGACCTGTTGGTAGCCCATGTCGCGCAGCTCCGGGAGTGGGCGGAGAATGGTTCGGCGACGTTCCGCGACAAGTTTGCGCTTGTGAGCGCCGAGCTCGCCCGGATTGAACATCGCGACCTTGAGGCGATGAGTCTGTACGAACAGGCCATCGACTCGGCCCGCGAGAACGGTTTTGTTCACAACGAGGGTACCGCCGCTGAAGTGGCTGCGGCTTTTTACGCGGCTCGTGGATTCAAGAGATTCGCGCTTAACTACCTGCGGGACGCACGGTACTGCTATCTCCGTTGGGGTGCTGATGGCAAAGTGCGGCAACTCGATGAGCTGCACCCGCAGCTGCGGGAGGAACTCCCGGCGCCGCAGCCGACTACGACGATTGGAACGCCGTTCGCAAACCTCGATCTGGCTACGGTAGTCAAAGTCTCGCAAGCCATTTCAGGCGAGATTGTCCTGGAAAAACTGATCGACACGCTCATGCGGACAGCGATTGAGCATGCCGGCGCCGAGCGCGGTCTGTTGATCCTTCCAGGCGGTGCTGAGCAACGAATCGCCGCCGAAGTCAAAACGAATCCCGATGAAGTCGCCGTTCAACTTCGCCACTCGCCCGCGAATCCCTTCGAGCTGCCGGAGTCGTTGCTCCGTTACGTTACCCGGACAAAGGAAAGCGTGACTCTGAGTGACGCTTCGGCCGAGAATATATTTTCAAAGGATCAATACTTCCGTCGAAATTCTTCCAGATCCGTCCTCTGCCTGCCATTGGTTAAGCAACGCCAACTGATTGGCATTCTCTATTTTGAGAATGATCTGGCCCCCGGTGTTTTCACGCCCGACAGGCTGGCAATCCTGGAATTGTTAGCTTCGCAAGCCGCGATTTCATTGGAACAAGCCGGACTGTACGCTCAGCTCAAGGACGCAAACAAGGAACTGCAGATCGAGATCAGCGAACGGAAGCTCGCAGAAGCCGCCCTGGAAAAGAGCAGCCTTGAATTGCGAAAGAGCGAACAGCGCTTACAGGATATTGTGGACAACACGACGGCGATCGTGTTCGTCAAGGATCTCGGTCTGCACTATCTCCTGGTTAATTGTGAATTTGAACGGCTCCATCACATCGGGCGTGGACAGATGGTTGGCAAAACCGACTATGACTATTTTCCACGCAACCTCGCCGAAGAATTTCAAGACAACGATCGTAAAGCGATTGAACGGGGCGCTCCGCTTCAGTTCGAGCAATCCGTACCCGTCGACGGGGCCGTGCGTCACTACGTCGTCATAAAATTTCCGTTGTGTGATAGTCGGGGTAAGCCGTACGCGGTTTGTGGAATTGGTACCGATATCACGGCTTTGAAGCGCGCGGAGGAAATGGAAAAGAGAATGGCGCGCGAACGTGAACTGTTTGCGCAGCAACGCGCCAGCCAACTGGC
>CAZMNG010000041.1:0-8139 GCA_964567505.1 uncultured Chthoniobacterales bacterium | reverse complement strand
TTGGCCGAAACAGCGCGTCAATCGGCTGTCCTGCAGGAGAGAAATCGGCTGGCCGGTGAGATCCACGATTCGCTCGCACAAAGTTTTACGGGAATCTCGATGCAGCTCGCGATGGCCCAGGAAGTACTGACGAATATCGATGCCACCGGGCTGAGCTATCTCCAGCGGGCAGACGATCTCGCCCGGTTTGGACTAGCCGAGGCACGCCGCTCAACTTCGAGTCTTCAGCCAAGAATGTTCCAGGACTCTGGATTAAACGAGGCCCTGCGCACGTTGGTCGAGCGCTCGAATATCGATGGCAGACTGGAATGCACGTTTGTTTCAAACCTTGAACAAGACGAAAGCCTGCCTGTTGCGCTTCAACAGGATCTGCTACGAATCGCTCAAGAGGCGATCAGCAACGCCGTGCGCCACGCCAGATCAACCAGCATTTGCGTTACTCTTCGAGGCGATCCACCGAATCTCTGTCTCGAAATTGCAGACAATGGGTCCGGCTTGGATACAAAGAAGAAAACGGATCAAGGTTTTGGACTGCTCAACATGCGGGCGAGGGTGAAGAAACTAAAGGGCTCGCTAAAAATTCAGACCGCTCCCGGTCGGGGAACCCGCATCATTGTCACCGTACCGTTCACACCCTGAGACCATGGGTCCATACCGATATCCGCCCTATGAAGAACGCTTTGCAGCCGTCGAGCGGCTTGATATTAATTTGGTGAATCTCTTCCTTCAGCAGGGGTCGCGGCTGTGATTGAACTCTCCAGATACGCCTTTGAGGCGCTTCGTAAGGATAACGACTTTGTTCTGTATCGCAGCCGAAGCAAGGGAGATCTCTCCCCGATACTCGTGCTCGCACCTGCCGCGGAGCGGCCCGGGTCGAAATATCTGAAACGCCTGGAACACGAGTACGCTCTTCGGGACGAACTCGATCCGGCATGGGCAGCCCGACCAATTGGAATCGCCCGCTACTGGGACAGGCCGGTCCTCATGCTGGAGGATCCCGGTGGCCTCCCCCTCGCCCGTTTTCTTGGGCAGCCTTTAGAGCCGGCGGATTTCCTGTCTTTGGCGATCTGCGTCGGCGCCGCAGTGGGACAACTGCACGGCCGAGGCATGGTCCACAAAGACATCAAACCAGGCAATCTGCTCGTTGACAGTTCAAACGGCCGCGCCTTTTTGACCGGTTTTGCCATTGCTTCCCGCTTGCCCCGAGAGCGCCAGTCACCGGAGCCCGCTGAGGTTATCGCTGGGACACTCGCCTACATGGCGCCCGAACAGACGGGTCGAATGAATCGCTCTATCGATTACCGGAGCGATCTTTATTCACTGGGCGTCATCCTGTACGAGATGCTCACCGGTACTCTTCCTTTCAGCGCCTCCGACCCGATGGGGTGGGTTCACTGCCACGTTGCGAAACAGCCGGTGCCGCCGGCTGAGCGCGCGAAAGGGATCCCCCAAACCTTTTCGGACATCGTCATGCGCCTCCTGGCCAAGACCGCCGAGGACCGCTATCAGACCGCAGCCGGCTTGGAGGCCGACTTGAGACGCTGCCTCGTTGAATGGGAATCTTTCGGCCACATCGATCCATACACACTTGGCTCGCACGACACCTCTGACCGGCTCCTGATCCCGGAGAAACTCTACGGCCGTGATCGGGAACGCGAGATTCTGCTGGACTCTTTCAATCGCGTGGCCGGCACGGGCAGCCCGATCCTGGTTCTCGTGTCGGGCTACGCCGGAATTGGCAAGTCTTCGATCGTCCATGAGTTGCACAAAGCGATCGTGCTCCGGCGCGGGATCTTTATTTCAGCCAAATTCGACCAGTATAAACGCGATATCCCGTATGCCACCCTTGCCCAGGCATTCCAGAACATCGTCCGTCAGATACTCGGGAAAAGCGACGCAGAGGTAAATCGTTGGCGCGAGTTGCTCCGGGAGGCGCTAGGCGCGAACGCTCAACTCATCGTCGGCCTTATCCCGGAGCTCGAGCTGGTAATCGGTAAACAGCCGCCCGTTCCCGAAATCTCGGAAATCCAGGCAGAATACCGATTTCACGCGGTGTTCCGGGCCTTCCTGAGTGTCGTTGCCCGGAAAGAGCATCCCCTGGTCCTTTTTCTCGACGACCTTCAGTGGCTCGACACAGCCACGCTCAAGCTGTGCGAAGACTTCATGACCCAACCCGGGGTTAACCACCTGCTGCTGATCGGGGCATTTCGTGATAACGAGGTTAGTCCTGGTCACCCCCTCGCGCGTGCGCTGCAGAGCATTCGCCGCACCCAGACGATTGTGCGCGACATTGTCCTCGCGCCCCTCTCGCTGCACGAGGTTACCGAGTTCGTCGCCGACACGCTCGGGTGCAGAGAGCCGGCCGCCGAGCCCCTCGCACGGCTGGTACACGAAAAAACACTCGGCAATCCCTTTTTTGCCATCCAGTTCCTGGCCGCACTCCGCGAGCAGCACCTCCTGGAGTTTGATCCGAGCAACGGGGAATGGACCTGGGACCTGGAGCGCATTCGCACCAAAGGTTACACCGACAACGTTGTCGATCTGATGGCGGGCAAATTGAACCGTCTACCGCAAAAAACGCAAGCGGCTTTGAAGCAACTTGCCTGCCTTGGCAATGAGGCGAACTTCGCCACCCTGAGTTTACTCCTGGCGGAACCCGAGGAAGCGCTTCACAGCTCCTTGTGGGAGGCATTTCACGCCGGGTATGTCGCTCGCACCGAGAACGGCTGCAAGTTTCTGCACGACCGTGTGCTGGAGGCCGCCTATTCACTCATCTCGGAGAAGGATCGGCCCGCTACCCATCTGCGGATCGGACGATTACTGGCTGCCCGCGCAGCATCTGAACAAGTCGACGAAAATGTCTTTGAGATTGTCAATCAGCTCAACCTCGGCGCCGAGCTCATCACAGAACCACAAGAGCGGGCAGAGGTGGCAAAACTTAACTTCATTGCGGGGATACGCGCTCGAAATTCTACGGCCTACCTGTCGGCGCTCCGGTATTTCACCCGCGGCCGCGCACTGTTGGCCGGGAATCATCGTCCGGACGACTGTTCTCTGGTTCCGCCAGGAGACTCGGCAGCCCCTATTTCCACCGCTTCCGGCACGATCGCGTGCGACCGTCTCGCACAGCATGATTTGAGTTTCGCGCTTGAGCTGCACATTGCCCAATGTGAGTATCTGACCGGCGCGCTGAACGCCGCGGAGGAACGCCTCTCGCGCCTCTCGCTCCACGAAGTCACCCTTGTCGATTTTGCCGCCGTTACGGCCGCGCGCATCAACCTCTACATCACGCAGGGGCGCAATGATCGCGCAGTCGAGGTTTGTCTCGAGTATCTGCGATCCGTCGGAGTCAACTGGTCCCCACATCCCTCCGAGGACGAAGTTCACCAGGAGTACGAAGAGCTTTGGCGCCGCATTGGAAGCCGGCCGATCGAAAGTCTGATCGATCTGCCTGCCATGCCCGACTCGCAATGGCGAGTGACGATGGACCTGCTGTCGCAGATCGTCGCGCCGGCCCTCTATACGGATCGCAACCTGCTTTCCTTAATCGTCAGCCGAATGGCTAACCTGAGCCTCGAGCACGGAAACGCCGACACGTCTGCTTACGGCTATATCTGGCTTGGCAAGCTCTTGGGGGCCGTTTTCGACGACTACCAGACCGGCTATCGGTTCGGCAAGCTTGCGTTCGATCTCGTCGACCGGCGCGGGAAACCCCGTCAGAAGCCCCGTATTTACCTCGGTTTCGGCGCCCATGTGGTACCCTGGGCGAAGCATCTGCGCGTCGGCATCGATATGGTGCGGCGCGCATTCGATATGGCAAACGAGACAGGGGAACTTAACTTTGCCGCTTATTCCTGCTGGAACCTGCTCGTGTTGTTTTTTGCCGAGGGAAAGCCGCTCAGCGGCGTGCAGGATGAAGCCGAGAAAGCGCTGCGCTTCGTCAAAACCGCAAAATTCGGCCCCGGTTTGGTGGCTGACATTCACGCACAGCTGCAGCTTATCCGAACGCTGATGGGGCGGACTTCTTCTCTTGGATCGTTCAATGACGCCGAGTTCAGCGAGGAACTGTTGGAGGAAGAGCTGGAGAGGGATCCCGCCCTTGCGTTCCACAACTGTTTCTACTGGATCTGCAAGCTCCAGGCGCACTTCCACGCGCGGAACTACGCCGCGGCGATCGAAGCCTCAGAGAAAGTCAAGTATCTGAGCTGGACGCACCCGTCGTTTTTCGAACTCGCCGAGTATCACTTTTACAGCGCCCTGGCTTGTGCCGGGCGCTGTCGCGAAACGCAGAACATGGAGCGTGCGCGCTACAACAGCCAGTTGGCTGTTCACCATGCTCAGCTTCGATTCTGGGCCGAAAATTGTCCTGAGACTTTCGGCAATCGCGCTTTCCTCGTGTCCGCCGAGATCGCTCGCGCCGAGGGTCGCGATTTCGATGCGATGAAGCTTTACGAACAGGCGATCAGTTCGGCACGCGAGAATGGCTTCGTCCAGAACGAGGCAGTCGCCTGGGAACTCGCCGCGGCATTCTATGCGGCCCATGGTTTTGACAAGATCGCCCTCGGCTACCTGCGGGACGCGCGACACTGTTACCAGCGTTGGGGCGCCGAGGGCAAAGTGCGCCAACTCGATGAATTGCATCCGGACCTTCCGGAGGAACTCTCTGCACCGTTGTGTCCGACGGCGACGATCGGGACGCCGGTCGAACAGCTCGATCTGGCCACTGTGATTAAAGTCTCGCACGTGATCTCGGGCGAGATCGTTTTGGAGAAACTGATCGACACGCTCCTGCGAACGGCGATTGAGCAGGCCGGTGCTGAGAAAGGCCTTTTGATTCTTCCTCAAGTCGATGAGCAGCGAGTCGAAGCCGAAGTCAGAACCGACCGGGACCACGTTGCAGTTCACTTCCGCCAATCGACCGTGACTCCCCTGGAGGCGCCCGGTTCATTGCTCCGTTACGTTACCCGCACGAACGAGAGCGTCACTCTAAGCGATGCATCGGCCGAAAATCCTTTCTCCGGCGACGGATACTTTCGTCGGAATTCGCCAAGATCCGTGCTTTGCATTCCCTTGGTCAAACAGCGCAAAACGACCGGCATCCTCTACTTTGAGAATAGCCTGACACCCGGCGTCTTCACACCCAAAAGACTGGCGATCCTGGAATTGTTAGCCTCCCAAGCCGCGATTTCGTTGGAACAAGCCCGGTTATATGCGGAACTCAGATACGCTAATGAAGAACTGCAGGCCGAGATCAGGGAAAGAAAGCTTGCGCAGCAGGCCCTCGAAAAGAGCGGAAGCGAATTGCGCAGAAGCGAACAACGGCTGCAGGATATCGTCGACAACTCGACGGCACTGGTTTTCGTCAAAGACCTCGAGTTTCGTTATCTCCTGATTAACCGCGCATATGAGCGCTGCTTTCATGTCAAGCGCGACGAAATTGTGGGCAAAACCGATTTTGATATCTTTTCTCAAGATGTCGCCCAAGAGTATCGCTGCAATGATCGGAAAGTCCTTGACGGCGGTTTTCCGATCCAGTTTGAGGAACCCGTACTTTCCGATCAAGAGAACCTTTCCTACCTCGTTGTAAAATTTCCCTTACGCGATGGCGCAGGCACACCATACGGGGTTTGCGGGATCGCCACGGATATCACCGCTTTAAAGCGCGCGGAGGAATTAGAAGGCAAAGTGGCGCGAGAACGCGAACTGTTCGCGCAGCAGCGCGCCACCCAACTCGCGAAAGCCACCGAGGCCCTTCGCGGCTCTCTCGATGCACTCGCCTCAGCGCCGGAGTTGGATAACTTTCTGGGCCGGGTCTTGGCGGCCATCGCCGGACAATTAGGCGCCACCTCTTCCACGCTCCGATTACATAAGCCGGAGACCGATACGTGGGAAATGGAATTTCTGTTCCACGAGGGGCGGATCATTTCCGGCGCCGAAGCCCGAATGCCAAAGGGTTTAGGGACTCTGGGCGAAAATCTGGTCAACCCATTCACGCAGTCCGTTGGCGTATTCCGATTGGTCAATTCAGACTCAATGTCCTTTGATGCCTATCAACGTTACTTGCTCTCCGTTGGCATAAAGACTCTCGTGACAATCCCCTTGATTTCCCGAAACAAGTCGATCGGTATTTTGGGACTTCGTTTTGCGGAGGATCGGGAGTTTCATCCGGACGAGCTGGAAATTGCCAGGGCGCTGGCGACGCAGGCCAGTCTGGCCATTCAACTTTCCAAGCTGGCGAAAGCAGCTCGTCAATCAGCGGTCCTGCAGGAGAGAAGTCGACTGGCCGATGAGATCCATGATTCGCTGGCCCAAAGTTTCGCGGCGATTTCAATGCAGCTCGGCATGGCCCAGGAAACCCTGAAGGAGCTCCTTAAAAATGACGATGCCGGCAGTCTGAACCATATCCAGCGGGCAAACGATCTGGCCTGCTTTGGTCTCGCCGAGGCACGCCGCACAACCTTGAGTTTGCGACCGGCCTCAGCCGACGCTGAGCCTTGTGTCCGGTAGGGTCGCATCTCCGCCGTCGCTTCGCTATGGCGCGACCTTGCTCAGTCCGCGGACGCGCCGTAGCTCGAAGAGCGGAGGACGTCCGAGGCGACCTCTGCCTCCGCGTAAAGATGGACTATTGCTTGACATCTTTTGACGCGAACGCCTCCGCAAAGGCTTGCACGTTCATAAAATGCTCCTTTCTTCCAGCACTGCTGACCTGGGAATGACACGCTGCTCTCGGGCGAGCAGATGTAGGCTATTTTGAGGGTTTTTCAGCAAATTCAATGGTTCAGCAGCACCCTCGAAATCTTCCCTTTTCGACGGCGTAGCGGGCGCTTTGGCGCTCCCGAAAAAACTCCTCGTAAGTCATGATCGGCTCTCCTGGATGATGCATCCGCCGATGCTCCACATACGCCCCATAATCGGGAATCCCAACCATGAGACGGGCCGTCTGCACGACCAAGTTGAATATGCATCGAAAGTCAGCCATTACTCGCTCACATCGTGGCCGCTGCGGCGCCAATCTCAATTGCGGTCACCTTGGGATTGTTTAACGCGTTATGAATGGCGATCAAGCCATAGACGAGGACGGCTACTACCACAGCGACGAATAGAGCCGACATGGTGGCGTCGACGTAGTCGTTGAAGATGATCCTCTGCATCTCGGCAACGGCCTTGGCGGGTGCCAGTATTTTTCCCTCCGCCAATGCATCGCTGAACTGCCGGGCATGCGCGACGAAGCCGATTCCCGGATTGGCGCTAAACACTTTTTGGAGTCCGGCCGTCAGCGTGCAGACAAGTAGCCAGACGGCGGGCACGATGGTTACCCAGGCGTAGTGCTGGCGCTTCATCTTAAAAAGCACTACAGTGCACACGGTCAGCGCGATGCCGGCCAGCATCTGATTAGAGATCCCAAAGAGCGGCCATAATGTATTGATTCCGCCCAGCGGATCGATGACCCCTTGGTAGAGGAAGTAACCCCAGGCCGCCACAGCCAGGGCGGAGCCGGCCATGTTGTTCGTCCACGACTTGGTCTCTTTGAAGCTTGGGATAACGCTGCCAATAAGGTCCTGGATCATGAATCGAAGGACGCGGGTGCCGGCGTCGACCGTTGTCAAGATGAAAAGAGCTTCGAACAGGATCGCGAAATGGTACCAGATTCCCATCAATGTACGGCCGCCAAGAAGATTCGAAAGGATCGCCGCCATGCCCACAGCCAGAGTCGGCGCTCCACCTGTACGAGAAAGCACGCTGTTTTCGCCGACATCGTGAGCAATCTGCGTGATAACGTCCGGCGTGATCGTAAAGCCCCACCCTGAAATGACTTGGGCAGCCTGCGTGGCCGTGGTACCGATCAAGCCGGCCGGGCTGTTCATTGCAAAGTAGACGCCAGGTTGAATCACAGCGGCGCCGATCATGGCCATGATGGCAACAAAAGACTCTGTCAGCATAGCGCCGTAGCCGATAAATTGGGCTTGGTTCTCGTTTTCAAGCATCTTCGGAGTAGTCCCCGAAGAGATCAGCGCATGGAAGCCTGATACCGAACCGCAGGCAATAGTAATAAAAAGGAATGGGAACAGGGCCCCCGCGAAGACAGGCCCGGTACCATCGATGAAGCGGGTGATCGCGGGCATGTTGAGGTCCGGGCGC
>CAZMNG010000040.1:8853-12529 GCA_964567505.1 uncultured Chthoniobacterales bacterium | reverse complement strand
GCGGACACTTTACACGAGTGCGTCCAAGTCAACCAAGATTTCTCGTGGCTTTGCTCCATCCCCGGGGCCTAAAATGCCTCTGCGTTCCAGTATATCAACCACTCGTGCAGCCCGTGTGTACCCCAGACGCAAGCGCCGCTGAAGCATCGACGTAGACGCCTTCTTTTCCTGGCGAATAATCTCAAGGCATTTCTCAACAAGCATCTCGTCCTCCTCACTTACCTCCTCTTCAACCCGGGCGGAGGATTCCAGCTGGTCCTGGATCCCGGGATCAAAAGCCGGCGCTCCCTGAGCCGAGACGAATTCCACCAAATTCCGGATCTCATCGTCCGTTACGAGAACGCCTTGAGAACGAATCAATCGCGAAGTCCCGGGGGGCCGGTAAAACATGTCTCCCTGGCCAAGCAGTCGCTCGGCGCCGTTCTCATCCAGGATCACGCGGCTATCCAACGCCGACGCAACCTGAAATGCAATGCGAGTCGGTATATTGGCTTTGATGACGCCGGTGACCACATCCGCACGAGGCGTCTGCGTTGCCACAATCATATGGATCCCGGCGGCTCTGGCCATCTGTGTGATTCGTGCAATCGCACTTTCCACATCGGCCGGCGCGGTCTGCATCAGGTCCGCCAGCTCATCTATAATCACGACGATGTAAGGCATCCGGTCGGGAATAATCAGATCGTCATCCCGCGGCACCGACACGGAGGACCCTTCGGCTTCCTCTTCCCCAGTACTACGGGCTTCAGCCGGTTCCACCGGACTCTTTTCAAGATCCAGCTCACGCTGCGATTTCGGTTTCGGCCGCGCATTAAATCCGGTCACGTTGCGAACACCGACCTTTGCGAAAATCTTGTATCGGGTCTCCATTTCGTTTACGACCCATCGGAGCGCCAGCAGCACTTTCTTCGGATCGGTTACCACCGGCATCACCAGATGCGGAAGCGCGTTGTACATTTGCATCTCGACGACCTTCGGATCGATCATCACAAACCGCAGATCCTCGGGGCTGAACCGGAAAAGAATGCTCGCGATAATTGCGTTAATGCAGACGCTTTTACCACTCCCGGTCGTTCCGGCAACCAGGCAGTGCGGCATTTGTGCCATGTCGCCCAGGATAATCTTGCCATAGACATCTTTACCCAAAACGATCGGGATCCGATTCTTGGTGTGCGTCCAGTCCTCCGATTCCAAAATCTCCCGAAGCGTGACCTTTACCTTCTTTGAGTTCGCGATCTCGACGCCGACGGTGTCCTTACCTGGAATTGGCGCCAGGATGTTGATGCGCTCCGCGCGGGTCGCCCGCGCAAGGTCACGTTCCAGACTGGAGATCTTGTCGACCCGCACGCCGCGGGCCGGATAAAGTTCATACCGCGTGATCGTCGGTCCGCGCGTGATATCACCCGGGCTCGCATCAATATTAAACTGCTTGAGCGTGTCGATTAACACGTGTTGGATAAGCTTCAGTTCGGAGGGGTCTGCGGCCTTCCGACCCTCAAGATCAATCGGCTCCAGCAGCTGCACGGAAGGGAGCTCATAGTTTTCGATGTGCTGTCCGGCGACGATCGCAACCTGGTCCAGGTCACGACCTTTGCCTTTTAATTCAGCAAGCGACGGCTTGCCTTTGTCGGGCATTGCAGCCGATGAATCGATAATCTTCGGTTCGGGATAGCTCGCCGCCTTCGGCTCAGGCTCCTCGGGCATGATGCCCTTTTTCTTGAGTTCTCGCTCGTGCTTCCGAATCTCGCGCTCGATCTTTTTCTGATTGGCCTCGAGGCGTTCTCGCTCGTTGGCAGCTTTCATGCGACGCCGCTCAGACTCCTCGGCCATCCGGCGGAAGAATTCTTTGGTCCCATGAACGGACTTCTTAACCAGGTAAATAGGCCGGATACCGGTCAGCCAGATCAGACTCACGACATAAACCACCGAAAGCGCAATAATCGAACCGATCTCGCCGAGCATGCTGAGCAGGAGCCTGCCAAGCCAGTACCCGATCCAGCCGCCGGGGCCCATGATGTTGAAATCATGTTTCCAGGCGTGCAGAAACCAAGGCTGCAAGTGAGCCACCGAGGCGCCGCTCACAATAAATAAAAACGCCCAGTGCAGCCGTTTCAAAATTCGAAACCCAGGCAGAAACAGTTTAGCGCCGCCGAATCCTAAAAGGATGGTGGCGATCAGGTAAGAGGCACAACCAAGCGTCAGATAAAGAAATCCAGCAATGACAGCGCCGGTTGGACCAATAAAATTCTGGGCCGGGTTATTGGGTGGACTCACCGAGCTGAACCACACCCAGGAAGGAACATCCTTCGGAGTGTACGAAATCAACGCCAGGAATAGAATTGTCCCGACACCGATCAAAATCAGACCCATTACTTCGTTCCAAGCGTTATGCTTCCGCGACTGCGCCATTTCAGGTCGCATTCTAGTTCCTTGTCGCGGGCTTTCAATCCAGAACCACTTGTTTTCGGGTCCCAGGTCCGAGGTTCCAGGTTCCGGGTTCGTTGTCTGCTGCGGTCCCATTTTTTGATGGCGCCGGAGCGAAGAGTCGTTAGGGTTGGTTTTACGGCACCTGTAAAGACCGGCTTATGGAATCTCACTGCCTTACGTTTCATCCGTTGTACAAGGACCGAGTCTGGGGTGGTCGCAGACTGGAAAGTCATTTCGGGCGCAAGCTGCCGGGCGAACTTCCGATCGGCGAATCCTGGGAATTGGTCGATCGCGAAGATGCTCAAAGCATCGTTCGCGAGCCTGAGTTCCGCGGTGCTTCTCTCCACGATCTGTGGACAGATCACCGCGGGGAAATATTCGGTGAAGGCTACGATTTCTTCCGTTTTCCGATTATCGCAAAGATTCTGGATGCGTCCGATATCCTTTCCGTCCAGGTGCATCCTGCGCCGCATCGCCTGATTGACCCGCGGGAGGAACCGAAGTCGGAAATTTGGTACTTTGTTGCGGCGGATGAAGGGTCGGCGGTTTATGCGGGTCTAAAGCAAGGAGTCAGCCGTGAGGATTTCCAATCAGCGCTCACCGAGGGCCGGGTTTCGGAGTTGCTTCACCGTATTCCAAGCACTCCGCAGAGCTGCATTTCTATACCGAGCGGCCGGCTTCATGCAATCGGAGCGGGAAACGTCATTTTCGAGATCCAGCAAAACAGTGATACGACCTACCGCGTGTTCGACTGGAACAGACTGGGACTGGATGGCCGGCCGAGGGAACTTCACATCGAAGAATCACTTAGAAGTATTGATTTTGACGATTTTGAACCGGCATTGACCGAGTGCGACTCGGAAACCCTGGTCGATTGGCATTGCTTCAGGGTGGATCGGTGGGCCCTTGACTCCAACCGGCAGGCGAATGCAGACCGCAGATTCTCAATTTTTCAGGTTGCAATCGGCAAGATTTCATTCAGTGGCCGAATCTTCGGACTCGGGGATTTGTTTCTTGTGCCGGCAGATTCCCACCTTGGAACCCTCGCGCCGGTTGACGGCCCGGCAACAGTGCTTCGGACCACGCTATAGTCTGCAAGCGTTTGGAACCCCGGCCGAAATCGGATTTGCCAGCCGCTGCAGACTAGTGTCCCGTCCCCGAAATAAGAGGTACCTCTTATTTCGGGGACAGGACACTAGATGATTCCGGTTGCGAGCCTCGATCCGCCTGACAGAGGAAAACTTGGTGG
>CAZMNG010000040.1:0-8753 GCA_964567505.1 uncultured Chthoniobacterales bacterium | reverse complement strand
ACTAGATGATTCCGGTTGCGAGCCTCGATCCGCCTGACAGAGGAAAACTTGGTGGTTTCATCGTGTTACCGAAATTGACGATGGTTCTAATCCACACTACGATCGGCTCGTGAAAATTTTCACAAAATCAGCTCCGCAAGGGATTGGTACGGCAAAATTCCAGCGAGCCGTTGAGCTGATTAACCCGCACCTTTACACGGTTGAACAACGAATTCGCGAACAAGCCAAGGGATTCGATCCGGCAATAGAAGGGTATTTCGAATATGCCTGCGGCAGCAGTGGCAAACGCCTGCGCCCAGTCCTGACTTTGCTCTCCGGAGCCGCGACGGGCACCGTCCGAACAAGCCATGTCGATCTTGCTGTGATCGTCGAGCTGATCCACCTGGCGACGCTGGTTCATGATGACATCATGGACGGAGCCGATATCCGGCGCGGGCAGCCAACCGTAAACGCAAAATGGGGCAACACTCTGGCGGTTCTGCTCGGGGACTGCCTTTTTGCGCATGCCCTCAAACTCGCTGCGGCGTTCCCGAATAACGAAATCTGCCGGCGAATCGCCCATGCCACCAAAGATGTCTGTTCAGGGGAGATTATCCAGACGCAACGCCGGTTCGACTTGAATCTGAGCATCGAAGAATATTTTCAGGTGATCGAGATGAAAACGGCTGCGCTGTTCGCCGTGGCCACAGAACTCGGTGCATTCATCAGCGAGTCTGATCCGGAAGTGATCACGGCCATGAAGAGCTACGGACTCAAGCTCGGCACCGCCTACCAGATTTACGACGATTGTCTCGACATCGCCGGCACCGAAGACAAAGCGGGTAAAACATTGGGATCCGACCTTCGCAAAGGCAAACTAACTCTGCCGGTGCTTTACCTCCTGCAGACGGTCAAACCGGATGAGCATCATCGATTCAGCGAGGTGCTGCTGCGAAGCAATCCCGAGGAGTTAGACGGATTAGCCACCGAAGTTGTCCGACGGGGCGCGCTTCGCCGAGCGGTCGACACAACCAAGCGGCTGGTCGAGGATGCCCAGCTCGAACTCCAAAGATTGCCGACAAACAAATACTCGCTGGCGATGCAGGATATCGGGGATTTTCTGTCGAATATCGTTGACCAGTTCGCCGCTGCAGCCTAACAGTTTCTACGCATGTTACTGTCTACATGCGTGGATTGAGAATACAGGAACTGCCGGACCAACAAAAACCGCGCGAAAAGCTGCTTCGACGAGGTGTGCATGCGCTCACCGACGCGGAGGTTCTCGCTATTCTGCTCCGAACCGGCGTTCAAGGCTGCAACGTGATCGAACTCGCCGAACGGCTGCTCCTTAAGTATGGGAGTCTGGCGCATTTGTCCCGCTGCTCTATTGCGGAACTCGCCGGGCTTAAGGGGATCGGACCGGCGAAGGCATTGCAACTCGCCGCGGCATTCGGTCTCAGTGCGCGTCTGGTCGCGGAGCAGGCTGCTTCGGGACCGCTGGACAAGCCAGAGGCGATCTACCAAATGCTCGGGACCGAAATGCGGATCCTCGACCGGGAATCGCTTCGATCTGTCCTGGTCGATGCGCGCTGCCGGCTGATTGCCGTCACGGAGATCTCCCGAGGAACACTGAACGAAAGTCTTGCACACCCTCGCGAAATCTTTAAGCCGGCGATCAGTCATTCTGCTTTTGGTTTCATGCTCGTTCACAATCACCCATCCGGGGATCCCGCCCCGAGCGAGTCCGATATTCGGCTCACACGACGCGTTTCCGAAAGCGCTCAAATCCTGCAAATCCGATTTCTGGATCATATTATTGTCGGATCACCGCATCAGAATCGACCCGGGTACTTCAGTTTCAAGGAAGCCGGCATCCTCGGTTAGCACAAAAATCTTAAGAGCGGTCTGGCTCGTGAAATTTTCGGGCTAAAACCCTGAGGCGACTACATCATCGCCGGACTCCGGCTCGGGACGCGGTGTCAACTCTGCGGCGTCTTGTGCGTGCACCTCCGCAGAGCCAAGCTGGTCCCTGGCGTATTCAATGAACCGCTCCACCAGCGGTTCTGATGGCCCTTTGCGCCAGGCAACTCCATAGCGAATTCTCGGCCCGGCCGGACGCAACGGAAGAAAACGAACACCAGGCGCCGGCTGGTGGCTGACATGCGCGCCGAAGATCGAGATTCCAAACCCAGCGGCGATGTACTGGACCCCGGTTCGAGAGCGATCCACTTCCTGTACAACTCTCGGGCTAAAGCCTGCCCGTTGGCACAGGCGCGCAAGCCACGAGCGGTAGCTGGGCGCATTCTCTCGCGAAGTCAAAATAAAGCTTTCGTCCTTCAATTGAGTCAGCCGGACACAGGGACGGCTCGCCAACGGATGATCGCTCGGAACTCCGACCAAGGGTTCCTCTTCTACCAGACATTCCACTTTCAAACCCACAGGCGGCTTCCCATCAATCGGCCCGACGAAGCCCACATCCAACCGATGACTCGAAAGCGCCTCGAGCTGCGCCGAGGGCACCATTTCGGTCAAAGTCACTTCAACTTCCAGGTGCTTTTGACGGAATCGCCTCAAGACCGGCGGCATCCACTCATGGCTCTGTGCGCCAATGAATCCGATTGCGAGGTGGCCTGTCTCTGCCCGTCCGATTCTCCGAGTCTGCCTGGTAATCTCATCGAGATCAGAAAGGATTTTCTTGGCGCCCCGCAAAAACGCCCGGCCTGCGCCGGTCAACTCAACCCGGCGGCTGTTCCGCTCAAGCAACATCACACCAACCGAGTCCTCCAGTAACCTGATTTGCGCACTCACCGCCGACTGCGCCACATGCAAAACGGCTGCAGCCCGGGTGAAACTGAGTTCCTCAGCGACGGCAACGAAGTAACGCAAGTGCCGATGCTCCACAAACGACGCGCTCATGTATCACAATTACAGATTACACCTAGCGCAACAAGCTATTTTTCTTATCGTTCAACTTTGATAACTGTTGTAGTGATATGAAATTTTCGATCGCAACACCGGCCACGGCGACCGATTCGGCAGTTGCGACGCTCTCATTGAAAAGAGTCGCACCACAGTCTGCCGCACTCTCCGCGCTTCGTCGTGCACGGATTGCGCCCCGTGCAAGCGAACCGACAAACAGATGGATCGCATTAGGAGTGATCCTCGTAGGGCCTTTGCTCGGTGTCATCGACTTTTTCATTGCCAATATTGGAGTTCCCTCCATCCGGGTTTCGCTCGGAGCCTCGTTCAGCGAGATTGAACTGGTCATCGCAGGGTACGGATTGACTTACGCGGTTTGCCTGATCACAGGAGGCCGGCTGGGCGATATTTATGGCAGAAAGGTCACGTTCATCGCCGGAATGGCCGGGTTCACACTGACATCGGCGTGTTGCGGCTTGGCGCCGACAGCGGGGTGGCTGATTTTCTGGCGATTGGTTCAGGGTTGCACCGCGGCTGCGATGTTTCCACAGGCACTCTCCTTCATCCACGTCAATTTCAGCGGGCCGTCCAAACGGGTCGCGTTCAGCCTTTATGGAGCCATGATCGGATTTGGATCGATTGTCGGCCAACTGATGGGAGGATTTCTGATTCAGGCGAACCTATTCCAGCTCGGATGGCGCCCGATTTTTCTGGTCAACTTGCCGATCGGAATTATTACCATCCTCAGCGCTTCGTTCCTACTGCGGGAGTCGCGCGCGAAGGCGGCTCCAACGCTCGACTTGATCGGCGTCGCAATTCTGACGGTTGGATTGGCGCTGTTTTCATATCCATTCATGGAGGGGCAGCAACAAGGATGGCCTGCCTGGGCGTGGATTTCTCTGCTGGCTTCGATTCCGGTGCTTTGGCTCTTCTGGCGCTTCGAGCGGCGGCAATCGGAGAAAAATCTCTCTCCGCTCGTTGAACCTCGCCTGTTTCAGGATAAGGGGTTCGTGATCGGGCTGGCCGTGACCTGCATCTACTTTGCCGGGCATACTTCGATGCTTCTGGTGCTGAGTCTTTACCTTCAATTCAGTCTGGGCCTGAACCCCATGTACGCCGGGTTTGCCCTTGTCCCATTTTCATTCGCGTTTCTGGTTGGATCGAGTTTCTCGGGAAAGATCAACGGCTACCTTGGCCGCGGTTCGCTTCACCTCGGAGTGGTCGTCCTCGCGATCGGCATTCTCGCGTTGGCATCGCTGGCGGCGCCGGTCCCCGGTCAATTGAAACTGAGCTTTATATTGGCCTGTTTTCTTTATGGAATCGGGCGTGGGATCGTCACCGCACCGTTATACAACACCGTGCTCAGCGGAGTTCCGCACAAAGACTCAGGAGCGGCTTCGGGAGTGACGTCGACCATGCCTCAACTCGCAAATTCAGTCGGAATTGCGCTGATCGGGGCGGTTGTCTTTGCCGTGATCCCGAAAAGTAACGCAACACCGGCCGACTACGCGCATGGATTTGTGGTCTCCTGCATGATTAATCTCGTACTGCTCGGTGCGGCCGGCGGACTGATTTTTCTGATCCCGACAAATCGCGGCCGCGATCTTCCCGTCGACCAGCAAGCTTCCGTGGAGGGCTAACCTGAAACTCTCAGGAGCTTTTAAGCTGCGCAGAGGCTCATCGGCTGCAAGACTTCGGCGAACCCAGTCGAGCCGCTGCGTGGAAATCGAATTGCTGCAGTAAAAGCATTCGCCGTTAGCCCCGGCGATTACCGGCACTTCCTGGATCGACAAACAACGTGCCTTCCATGGTAAAAGTGCTGGATGATTCACCACACGGCTGTTGTTGATCCGAAGGCTGAGATCGAAGCTGACGTAGTTGTTGGTCCCTATGCATTAATCGAAGGCCCGGTCCAAGTTGGATCCGGCACCGAAATTCAAGGCCATGCGGTCATCACCGGTTCCGTCCGGATTGGGAAAAACAATCGTATCGGGTACGGCACCGTCATCGGTGCGCACCCTCAAGATCTCAGCTTTGATCCGAAAGTGAACTCCGGGGTTGAGATTGGCGACAACAATGCTCTCCGTGAATACTGCACGATCCATCGCGGCACCAAGGAGGGAACAAAAACAGCGATCGGTTCGAATAACCTTCTCATGGTGGGCGCGCATATGGGACATAACGCACGACTGGGCAACAGTGTTATTTTGGCGAATAACGTTCTTCTTGGCGGTTATGTTGAAATCCAGGACCGCGCATTTGTCGGCGGGGGAAGCGTCGTGCACCAATTCACGCGGATGGGCGCCGTTTCATTGATGCAGGGTCTATCGGCCATCGGCAAAGATGTACCGCCTTTTGCGATCGCCGCCGGGAGGAACAGCGTCTCGGCGATCAACGTGATCGGCCTCCGGAGAGCAGGCTATGGCCCCGCGCTGCGGAACGAAGTAAAGGATGCGTTCAATCTCTTTTATCGGAGCGGATTCAACGCAAGCCAGGCCGAGCAGGAAGCTGCGCGGCGTTCATGGTCGGCTGAGGTCTCGATTTTCTGGGATTTCGTTTCGAGTACGAAACGCGGAATCTGCTCAATGGTGCGCTGGGGACAAGTAAAAGGAGCCGCGTTTATCGGCGAAGGCGAGTAACTGCCCGGTGCTAGTGTCCTGTCCCCGAAAAATTTTTGTTTGATCAATTGCGCAACGTTGGTTACACACGCCAGATTCATGACCAACGCGCTACGATGTATCATAGCCGGGCTGGCACTCCTCTTTGCGGGCTGCGCGGTGAACGCGGAAAGAGGTAAAACAACACAAACCACAGGCAGCGACAAGGTTCTCCGGCACAAGGTTGTCAGAACCACGGCCTATACCGCTTCTGAATCTCAGTATCGGGTTTTCGGGGCAACGAACGCGGTCGGAACCCGTTTGCAGTCAGGCGAGATCAATAGCGCCGCCGCGGATTGGTCGCATTTTCCACTCGGCACAAAGTTTCGGATTCTCGACACCGACAAGACCTATGTCGTGGACGATTACGGCCCGGCATTGGTCGGAACAGAAACCATCGATTTGTATGTACGTTCGCATCGAGTAATGAATCAATGGGGTGCCAGACGCGTGACCATTGAGGTGCTTGAAGAAGGTTCGTACGAAAAGAGCCTCGAATTGCTCGAATCGCGGCAGCGAAATTGGGGTTGCCGGCAGATGGCAAAGAATATTCAGAAACAGATCGGAACCAAGTACTAGGCCGTGAGAGTTTTTCTGACAGGGGGCGCCGGCTACATTGGCAGCATCTGCGCCGAGCAACTGCTCGCTCGCGGCGACGAGGTCGTCGTCTTCGACAACTTGTCGGAAGGCCATCGCGCGGCGGTCGATCCGAATGCGACCTTTGTCCGGGGAGATCTGAATGACCTGGCTTCGATTACCGGCGCCCTCAATCAATTCGCTCCCGACGCGGTCCTCCATCTTGCCGCAAACGCGTGCGTTGGAGAATCAATGGCAGATCCCGGAAAGTATTTTAACAACAATGTCTCCGGAGGGCTCAACCTGCTTCGCGCCATGGTCGAGAACCGCGTCAAGCGGATCGTATTTTCTTCGACCTGCGCAACATTCGGGACGCCGGAGCGCATACCGATTGATGAACAAACACCCCAGAATCCCATCAACCCATACGGCGAATCCAAGCTGATCTTCGAAAAAATCCTTCACTGGTTCAATCGCATCCACCGTCTCACCTTCGTCACGCTACGGTACTTCAATGTTGCAGGGGCTTCGGAAAAATATGGCGAGGACCACAAGAGCGAAACGCATCTGATCCCGCGCATTCTACAGGTTGCGCTCGGGAAGGCAGAACATGCCGAGATTTTTGGGACCGATTTCGAGACTCCGGACGGCACCTGTGTTCGCGATTACATTCACGTGCGGGATATCGCTTACGCTCACCTTCTGGCGTTATCAGCAGAAAAAAGCGATTCGTTCAACCTGGGAACAGGTCACGGAACATCCATCCGGGAAGTTCTGGACGCGTGTCGCAAAGTATCCGGTCATCCAATTCCTGCGGTCGAAAAACCGCGACGGGACGGCGATCCCGCTCGGCTTATTGCGTCGTCGGAAAAGGCAAAGCGGCAACTCAACTGGAAGCCGGAGATTGAAGATATTCACAAGATCGTCGAGACCTCCTGGCGCTGGCGCATTCATCACCCGAATGGCTACACAGGATAGGACCGGCGACGCTCGCTGAACCAGCCGCCGCTGCTCAGGCAAAGCGCACTGAGTCAGGTTTGCAGCCGGCAGATCATCTCCCGGACTCGGGGGTTTTTCCTTGCATTTCAAACCGCCAAATGTTGGCTACTGTCTTACTTTCGTCGCTACACTTGCCTCATGAGGTTCATGACTTTAGGTCTGTTTTTTTTGCTGCTCCTGCCGGTGAACCTCATCGCTCAAGCCGCAAAGGAATCGGAGATCGGTCCGTTGTTGCCGTTTCCAAGCGGTCAAAAAGGGGGCGCAGCAGTACCGATTGAAATCAACTCCGACGCAACGCGATACGAGGGAGGCATCGCGATCGGCGAAGGCAATGTTGTCATCCGTTACGGGATCGTCACGATTTACTGCGACTACGCAGAATATGACCCGGACACGCATGACATTGTGTTGAGGGATAACGTCCGCTTCTTTCAGGACAGGTATGCATTCACGGCGGATCGCGCAATCTACAATGTGCAGACCAAACACCTCAGTATGAGTAACTTCGGCGGCCCGAAACAGCCGTTCCAGGTCCTCGGCGATACAATTTTCTCGGTCCAGGAAAATGATTATACGATCCTCGATGGCCTCATCACGACGAGCGACTCGTCGAAGCCCGACTACTACCTTCGGGCCCGAACGATTCGGATCTACTCCGGTGACCGCATTATTCTCTCGAATGTGACGCTGTTTGTCGGTCGGACGCCGATGTTCTGGTTTCCCTACCTTTACCAGTCTCTCAATGACCAGTTCAGTTACAATCTTGCTCCGGGATACACGTCCGACTGGGGCGCCTATTTGCTGACGTCGTTTACATTTCCTATCACGACCAACATCAGCGGGCTCCTTCGCATCGACCTGCGAAGCGCCCGAGGCCCGGCGATCGGAATGGACGTCAACTATCACTTCGGAGACGCCAGAGACACGTTCGGCAGACTGAAGATCTACGGCATCGAGGATCAGGAACCGAATCTCAATGAGACTGCGCTCGGCCGCGTGCCAATCGACGCCGGCCGCTACAGGATCCTCTACCAGTCCAGGACCGACCTGGGCAACGACATCTTTGCCGTGGTCGATTTCAACAAGATTAGCGACCAGTACTTCCTGCAGGATTTTTACCCAAATATTTTTGCGTACGATCCGCAGCCGGACACCTATTTCGAACTGATGAAACAAGGCGAGGCGTACACGTTGACGACACTCCTTCGTCCCCAGGTGAATACGTTTCAGGAAACCGCCGAACAACTCCCTCAAGTGAGCTGGGAAGTTGCGCGCACGCCCCTTTTCAATGGACCAATTTTCTATGAGTCAACGAATAGCGCGGCCTTGCTGCACCGGGCATTTGCAGCGACCACCGGCGATCAGTCGGTTGACCTCACCGCGGGCGCTCTGAATCCGGACTACCAGGCATTTCGCATCGATTCATACCACCAGTTTTCGCTTCCGCACACCTATTTCGGCTGGCTCTCGATCGTTCCGAGCGTTGGTTTTCGAGCCACTTACTACAGCACCACCGGCACTTTCACCGAGGCGGACGGCACCAACAGTCTGACCGAAGGCATCCTGGACGAGCGAGGCGCACGCGTCCGGTTCGCGATGAATGCCGGAGTGGAAGGTTCTTTC
>CAZMNG010000039.1:0-12709 GCA_964567505.1 uncultured Chthoniobacterales bacterium | reverse complement strand
AATCGCAACCGCGCGTTGGCCGAATTTTTGCGCCAGTTTCACCGTTTCCTCGGCCCCTTCCGGATGCGTGACGTAGTTGATTACAACGTCTGCGCCTTCTTCCGCCAGCTTAAGTGCGATTGCCTTTCCAATTCCTTGACTGCTCCCAGTGATTAACGCCTTTTTCCCGATGAGTTTCATGGTGCGGTACAAATCGCAGAAATCAAGGTATCCGACAAGGAATCGATGAGCCCGCATCGTGATGCCGCCGGCTCACGATTATCTACTGGATGGATTTTAGAGATCTCTCTGCATAGGCTCCATCCATGCTCAATGCGATCTGGCTGGGCCTCCTGGTGGCCGGCGTTTTGGTGGCTGCCGTGACCGGCCAATTTCCAGCGATCAACCAAGCCGCGCTGACGGCGGCGAAATCGGCAGTGATGGACGTCGCTCTTCCTCTCTGCGGCGCGATGACATTATGGCTCGGAATGGTCCGTCTCGCCGAGAAGGCCGGACTCATCCAACACTTTGCGCGATTCATCCGCCCAATCCTTGTTCGCCTGTTTTCGGACGTGCCCCCAGATCATCCGGCAATGGGATCGATCGTGATGAATATGGCTGCAAATATGCTCGGAGTCAGCAATGCGGCAACACCTCTCGGTTTGCGGGCGATGAGTCAATTGAACGAGTTAAACACCAAGCAAGGAGTCGCAACCAACGCGATGTGCACATTTCTCGCCATCAACACAAGTTCGATCCAACTCGTGCCTGCCACTGCCGTCAATATTCTCGCAATCAACGGTTCAAAAAATCCAACCGGAATTGTCGGATCGACGTTGATCGCTACATTTTTTGCCACCCTCTCGGCGATTGTCGTGGTGAAACTGCTTCAACGCGTCGGGCCGTTTCGTTGGGAGAATCAGGTCGGGACCGCCGCTTCAACAACGGCTGCAGCTTCTGCGCAAACGGCCGAATCGATCAGCCCAGGCCTGCCGGTCGCTCCCTGGGCCCCCTGGGTCCAGGGCGCTCTCTGCGTCTTTTTTGTAGTCATCTTTGTTCCAAATGCGTTCCCGTACTGGTTCCGAGGCGCGCCGTGGCTCGGGTTTTTAGGAGCAATTGCCACTTTTTTCAATGCACTCTCTCCCCTCGCCATTCCGTTTCTGCTGATCTTTTTTCCGGTTTATGCCGCGGGACGCAGGATCCCGGTTTACTCGGAATTCATTGAAGGGGCAAAAGAGGGGTTCGGGATCACGGTTCGCCTGATCCCCTATCTCGTCGGAATGCTTGTCGCGATTGCCGTGTTCCGGGATTCGGGTGCACTGAACTTTCTCAAGCAGATTTTGTCTCCGGCTTTAAACTCGATTCAGTTCCCGTCGGATCTGCTGCCGATGATCCTGGTGCGGCCGCTCAGCGGCAGTGGGTCGACCGCGGTTCTCACCGATCTCGTGAAGCAACTCGGCCCGGATAATATCGTGAGCTACATGGCCGCTACGATCTACGGCAGCGCCGAAACGACGTTCTACGTTGTCGCGGTTTATTTCGGCTCTGTGGGCGTCACGAAGACGCGTCACGCGATTCTTGCCGGACTCTCCGCAGATCTGGTCGGCGTAATAGCATCTGTGCTGGCTTGCAGGTTGCTGTTTCGCTGACAGGTCCTGAGTCAACAAAACTGCAGCGCCACCGATCCAGGCCGCTCGCGATTCCGGTCTCCCAGATCGATCAGGCAGCAACTAAAGGAATCTGGACCTATGCAACCAAGAACCTCTATTATATTGACAGTGTCTAGATTGGACTTACCTTATGGTATGAAGCGTCAATTTATGGTGATCACCTATATCAACGCTCACAAAATCCTTGTTCCGCCAATCGTCCTTGCGTTGATGTGCTACTTCAATAATTGGAGCGCGGAAGCTTTTACCTATCTGGCTCTGCACGGAACCTACTCGATCTTGTGGCTCATGAAGGAATCGCTTTACCCGGATAAACGGTTCCGGGAAGTCCAACCCTTCTGGATCGGGTTGCTGTTTATCTTCCTGCCGCTCGCCGGCTACTACATCGCGCCCTATCTGCTGATCAGCCGCCACGTCATCCTGCCATCCTGGGTCTTCGGTCTCACTCTGTTCGTATACACGATCGGCATCTTTCTTCACTACGTTTCAGATGCGCAAAAATACTACACTCTTCGATTGCGCAAGGGTCTCATCGACGACGGCCTCTTCGCTCTGACCCGAACTATCTCGGTGAGATACTCATTTACAGCTCGTTTTGCATCCTCTGCTGGCATTGGTTGCCATTTCTGGTTCTAGCTGCGTGGGTCTTCGGATTCTTTCTCCGGAACATGCAATCGAAGGACCGCTCGCTGGCTCGCCATCCCGACTTTTCGGCTTACAAGGCGCGCACCGGGCTTTTGTTTCCATCGATTACGCATGCGTTCGATCATCGAGCAGTGGACTCAGTGAAATAACTCCAATGGAAGCGCATTCGCCACTATCTGGCCGGCAAGGATTACTCCTTTTTCGAAGCGGCTCAGGCGATAGTGTTTGTCGAACATCCGGAACCGATCTTTCTCCATGCGCAGCAGCAACGCGTGGTAGATCGCGCGCATTCCTTCAGCGGCGACCATGGAACGCCGATCTTCCCGCGGCAGGAGGCGTCGCGCCTCTCTGAAGAACGAGTGGGCCCGTTCAGCCTGAAACTGCATCAGGCGAAGAAAAGCACTGTTATAGACCCGATTCAGCAACGCCAGCTCGGAATACCCGAACATCTTCATTTCATTGAGGGGCAGATAAATTCGTCGCCCATTTCGCAAGTCCCGGTCAACGTCCCGAATAATGTTTGTGAGCTGAAGCGCAACTCCTAGCTTTTGCGCATACGCTTTGCATTGTGGATTTTTATACCTGAAAATTTCGATGCCGACCAATCCCACCGCGCTGGCGACCCGGTAGCAATATCGATGTAACGCCTCGAAATTTTCAAATCGGACCGGTTCGAGATCCATCTCGACGCCAAGCAGGATTTCTTCAAAAAGCTGAGGATCAATTTTGTATTTGGCCATCAGCGCGCGAACATCCGGGGCGAATCCAGGCTCGTCGTTCTCGCTTGCGACCAGCCAACGCCGCCAACCTTGCAGCCAGCGTTGACGATCCGGCAGCGCAACGTCCGGGTCGTCCGCCGCATCATCCACCCGGCGGCAAAATGCGTAAAACGTGATGATGTCCTTTCGCGTTTCCTTGGGCAGGGAAACAAATGCGAACGCCAGGTTTGACTGGCTTTTCTTCGTGATCTCGTTTGCCTCGCTCATCCGTGAGGATCCAGTCTCGCGAATTCTTCGGCGCCTTCTGCTCCGATTTCGAGGCGAATATCGGCTTGTTCCCAGGAGACGTGCGGTGCGAGCGTGGCGATCACAGTTAGCCCGAGCCGCTGGGAACTCAGGCGAATTGTATTCAGGAAAGTTTCGGCCTCCGAGTTTGTCATATTCGTTCCGACCATTTCGGCAATCAGGATGCGCGGGTGATGTACCAGCGCCCTGGCCAGCGCCGTCAGCATCTCGTGAAGCACGTCCAGAGATTCGATCGATGTTGCGGCGATTGCGGATACGCCAACGATTTCGAGGATCTCGTCCGTTATGATTTGCGCCTCGCGAGCGTTTACCTGGGCGATTTTGAACAGAGGCATTGCGACATTCTCGAGCACGGAAAAGGCCGGTAGCAGGAGCGGCGACGAAAACAGAAATCCATATTTTCGATTTCGAATTTCGCCCAGGTTATCAATGTCCAGATCGGTCACGAGCGATCCGTCGACGATGATCTCTCCCGATTGAGGCGGCAGCAATAGCCCCAGCATTTGCAGCAATAGACGTTTGCCCCCGAACTCCGGCCCCGAGAGATGGTAAAACGAGCCGGGGCGAAATTGATATGTAAAATCGCGAACCCACTCCGAAAGACCATTCTCGCCTGCGGATTTGCCGCAAAGGTTCCGTGTCGTAAGTGGGTCGATCGCCATAAACGTCTGCCATGAAACTTCGGCGTTGGAGATGCCAGGACAGGTTGTGGTATCATGGTCAAACCGACGCTGTCCAAAAGTTTCTTACTTCTCAGATGCTCACAGGCGCCCGTAGGCGCGGCTGTGGGGATGCTCTGTACAGGCAAACCCATGTGGAGAGAAACCACGCCGCGAGGAAAGCCCGGGCAACCGTTCCAAGCGCTGCGCACAAGAGATTGGGCACCGAATATTTCGGAAATCCGCCCGTTACAACATCGGTTAACCAACTCATCGCGAACAGCTGAAGTCCGGCCAGCAACAGAAATGAGATTATTCGAAGCCAGAAGTGACGCGCAAACCGGGCGTGGTCCTGGACCGCATCGCGAAGAGTTTTATTATGGAGTATCAGCGTGACCTGGATCGAGCAGAACAAAATCAGCGCAACCGCGATCAGGGGACGAGCAGTTTGGTCGACATACTGGACCACTGCATTGGTGTAGTCGATTTGCTGCATGATCCAGAGATAACTGATGAGCAATGGCAGGTGAATCAGCAGCAGAGTCGAAAGCAAGATAACCCCAGCCCACTTTGCGCCGTAGACCGCGCGTTTCAGAGCAAATTCAAAGATTCGCTCCGGTTCGGAGCTCAGGCCGCGGATCCAGACGAAGGCGAATAACACCAAGTAGATCTGGATTAAATACCCGAACAGATACTCGAACTGGAACGAGAGCCAGTCGATCATTGCGCCGGCGTGAAGCAACAAAATGCCGTCGAAATATTTGTTGAGCCAGTAGATCGAAAGCGAAAAGACCGGCTTGCAGAGCGCCGCAAACGCGCAAACGAGAAGACCGGGATAAACCGCCATCCACCATTTCCCCATCCGGCGTTTTGCTGCTCGGACGAACTGCATCTGGTAGCCTCGCCAATTGAGAAGGAATAGAAGCGCAGCGATCGCCGACACCGGATAAGTCACCACCGCTTGATTGAACAATCCAGAGAGCAGCTCGAGGCCGGGCAACCACGCCCGGCCTGCCGAATCTTGCCAGGCAATCGGCTTAAAGCCCGGCCAATAAAGCATGCCCGTCAGCGAATACCGCATTCCGCTGAAGTTGAGATCTTCGAGGACCCGAAAAATCGTGTAAGCCAGCCCGAGACCCGATAACCAGATCCACATCCGCGGGTGACGGTGCACGCATCGAAACCCGTCTCGGAAGAATTGCGCGGCCGGATTCGCGAATATCAGGACCAGGTAGCTCGTGACGACCGCAGCGATCAGAATGACGATCGGCTGCCACGGGATAGAACCGACGTCGGCGTGCGCGATGTTCACGGGGAGGAAGTCTGTGCACAAGATCTCACGAACCAAAACGCTCGTGAGATTTTCGCACTACTGGACGAAACCCCAATGACTCGTGAACGGCCAGTAAACGAATAATCCCTTTCCCACAATATTTCGCCAGGGAACGAAACCCCAGTATCGGCCATCGAGGCTGTTGGCACTATTGTCGCCCAAAGCGAAGTACGAACCGGGAGGAACCGTGACGGTCGCCTGCGGGTCGCCAAGATACCGGATGTCCATGGGATTATTTCGATACCCGGTATACCCGTCTTTCTGCGATTCAACTCTGCGAAACCCGATTCCGTCGGCTTCGGCGCCATTGATGAACAACTTCGGTTGATCAATCCTCAATGTGTCGCCCGGCAGACCTGCGAGCCGCTTGATAAAATGTTGTCCTTCGGACTCGGGCCCGGTCTCGATTCCGGCGATTCCATTCGTCAAAAAAACGAATATGTCCCCTCTGTGCGGTCCAAAAAAATTGTAACTGCACCGATCGACAAAGAGCTGATCACCAAGCTCTGCGTAACCACGCACGATCGGGTCACCCTTCCGGAAGACCTGGCCCGGCAACACGTTCATCTGCTCCTGGAGCGATCGCGGATCGATGCCGACCTTGTAAACTCTTCCAGACGCCATTTGAATCGCGGATCCATCCCAGAAAGGGTACGGTTTCACGGGCGAAATTGAATCGATTCGATCCATCGCTTCCTCGCATACGACATCAGCATAGGTGCGACCCAGCGTCAGAAATTCGAATATGCGCACAGCGAAGTTCGGAGCCGGCGTCGCAGTCCGATGGCCGATGACCCCGTTCAGGGTCGGTTGCATCGAACCGGTTGGAATCTTGAACGGTTCGAGGTAGTAGGTCCGAATGCCGATCGCCAAAACGATTGCGACCATGATGAGCTCCACGTTCTCGCGAATCGCGCTCATCCCGCGAGCCGGGTAAATTTTGTTCAACGCCGGCAAGAGCTTCTTTTCGACTTTTTGGACTTCTTCGGCCGATCGTTTTTTGAGTGCTTCGCGCAGCGCCTGGACTTGCTCGCGTACTCGTTCCAGATCATCCGGCCGTGCCACGTCTCTTCGGTAGTTGACTATTTTTACGGCGGCCTTTTCCAAAGCCCGGCCCTCTTCAATGTATCTGGGCGTAAACATTAGTTGGTTTTAAGCACTTCAATAAATGCTTCCTGCGGGATGTTGACTCTGCCGATCGCCTTCATCCGTTTCTTACCCTCTTTCTGTTTCTCCAACAGCTTCCGTTTGCGTGTGATGTCGCCGCCGTAACATTTTGCGGTCACATTTTTTCGTAAGGCCGAAACGTTCTCGCGCGCGATGATTTTGCCGCCGATTGCGGCCTGGATTGCGACCTGAAATAGCTGCTGCGGAATGACCTCCTTAAGTTTGCTGGCAAGAAGCCGGCCTCGAGCCTCAGCCTTGGACCGGTGCACAATACTTGAAAATGCGTCTACGGGTTCGCCGTTGACCAGGAGGTCCAGTTTGACAAGGTCAGCCGCCCGATAGCCATTGTGTTCATAGTCCATGGAACCGTAGCCATGGGTCAGCGATTTAATCTTATCATTGAAATCGACCAGGATCTCGTTCAGCGGCAGCAATGCCGTCAACATCACCCGGCGCGTGTCGAGCGATTCTGTATGGTCAACTTCTCCGCGTTTCTCCATGATGAGCTGCATCATGTCGCCAATATTTTCGTTCGGGCACATGACGAAACATTTCACGATCGGCTCGCGAACCTCTTCGATCACACTGGGATCCGGCAAGAACGACGGGTTGTCGACCTCGACAATCTCCCCGTTCGTCTTCAAGATATGATAGACGACGCTTGGATAGGTCGCGATGATGTCCATGTCGAACTCGCGCCGTAAACGCTCCTGCACAATCTCCATGTGCAAAAGACCCAGGAAGCCGCATCGGAACCCGTAGCCGAGAGCAACCGAACTCTCCGCCTGGTAGCCAAACGCCGAGTCGTTGATCTGGAGCTTGCCCATGGCTGTCTTGAGATGCTCAAAGTCCGCGGTGTTGATTGGATATATCCCGCTGAACACCATGGGGTGAATCTCCTGGAATCCCGGAAGCTGTTCGAGGGCAGGATTTCTCTGGTCGGTTAATGTGTCCCCGATTTTGATATCAGCCGTCGTCTTGATATTGGCGATGAAGTAACCGACGTGCCCGGCTTCAAGTTTGGGCTGAGCAAATTGTTTCGGGGTAAATATGCCCACCTCCTTGATCTCGTATTGATTCGAGGTGCTCATCAGTTTTACCGCCTGGCCCGGAACGATGCTTCCCGAGAAAACTCGCGCATACGCAACGACCCCTCGGTAAATATCGAATACCGAATCGAAGACCAGCGCTCGCATCTTGCCATCTTCCAACGGTTTCGGCGCAGGAATGCGATGCACAATCGCTTCAAGGACGTCTGACACCCCAAGGCCGGTTTTTGCGCTTGCGAGCACCGCCTCATCGGCTGGAATTGCCAAAATGTCTTCGAGCTGCCGTTTGACCGTCGGAACGTCGGCGTTCGGCAGATCAACCTTATTAATCACTGGAACGATCGTCAGCTTCTGCTTCAACGCGAGATGCACGTTCGCGACGGTCTGCGCCTCAACTCCTTGCGCGGCGTCTACAACCAGGACAGCCCCTTCGCACGCAGCGAGGCTGCGGGAGACTTCGTACGCAAAATCGACCTGCCCGGGCGTGTCGAGAAGATTCAGCCTGTAGGTATTCCCATCCCGGGCGACGTACTGCATCGTCACAGGGTGCGCTTTGATGGTGATCCCGCGCTCGCGTTCCAGGTCCATCGAATCGAGCAGTTGATCCTGCTTGTCCCGCTCCTCGATGGTTCCGGTCACCTCGAGCAATCGATCGGACAATGTCGTTTTCCCGTGATCGATGTGCGCGATAATACAAAAATTTCGAGTGAACCCGGGTCCCATCTGGAAGCGCAGTATTATTCACCCGGGAGGCGCCGTCAACGTAAGTGCGACAAATTACCTTGCTTCGGCGGCTTGCAGCCATAATGTTTTTATCCATGTCAACGATTGCCCCAGCGGCATACGATTCGAAAATCGAGGGAAACGTCATTTTTTCCCGGCTTGATTCATGCATCAATTGGATGCGGAAAAATTCACTTTGGCCGATGCCGATGGGACTCGCCTGTTGCGCGATTGAGATGATGGCCGCAGCTTGCGCCCGCTTCGATATCGCGCGCTTCGGCGCCGAGGTGATGCGATTTTCACCAAGACAATCCGACGTGATGATTGTCGCCGGGACGGTGACGTACAAGATGGCACTCGCAGTGAAACGAATTTACGATCAGATGCCTGAGCCAAAATGGGTCATTGCCATGGGCGCCTGCGCTTCCTCCGGCGGCATGTATCGCAGCTATGCTGTCCTGCAAGGGATCGACCACCTGTTGCCGGTGGATGTTTACATCAGTGGCTGCCCGCCTCGCCCGGAAGCACTACTCGAAGGCTTGATGAAGCTGCAGCATAAAATCGACCACGAAAGAGCGATCACCGACCAAAAGAAGGAGCTCCTGGAGGTTCTTTCATGAGTCTAGCGGAAGCCGTCTCCAAGCTTCAAGAGAAGTTTCAGGTCATTCAAAAGATCGATTTTCGCGGCGAGTCCACACTCGAACTGCCGTCCACTCAAATCGAGGCGGCCTGTCGATTCGCGAAGGAAGAACTCGGGTTCGATTTTCTTGTGGACATCTCCGGGGTCGACAACTTCGGTGACGAACCCCGCTTCGAAATCGTTTACGAGCTTTACACACTCAAATCGAATTTCCATCTCAGACTGAAAACCCGTGCTTCCGAGGATCATCTCGAAGTCCCCTCCGTCGTTCATCTGTGGGCCACCGCGAATTGGCACGAGCGCGAAGTTTACGACATGATGGGAATCCGGTTTTCGAATCATCCAGACCTTCGCAGAATTCTGATGTGGGAAGGGTATCCGTATTACCCGCTCCGGAAGGACTTCCCGCTGGAAGGCAAACCGAGCGACATGCCGGAAGTCGCATTCAGCCAACCGGCGCCTCTGGAGGGTGGACCATTCGTCACGATCGCGTCACCCGGGCATATCGAAGATCGCGAGCCGCGCGCACGCCACGTTGCCGACGATTAAGCGGGTCGTGCTGGTTTTATCTTGCGCGCACCGCTCCTTGCCTTCGCGAAGATGGGTCCTGGATTTTTGAACGTGAATCGCCACAGAGCCACGCGTGGCGCGGCACCCAAAGCATACGCGGCTTGCCTGGGTACGAATACCAAGCCGGCGTGCTCGAGCAGAGTTCGATAGAGGCAGCAAAATAAAGCTGTTTTCCGGCGCCTGATTGTGGTTAGGTCTGGCATGGACCTGGAGGTAGAGTCCGAGGTAATTTGCCCTTACTGCGGAGCGATCTTCACCACGGTTGTCGACACTTCGTCCGGGACGTTTTCCACGATTGAGGATTGCGAAGTCTGCTGTCGTCCCATCGCATTCAATGTTCACTGTCACTACGGTGAGATTGAATCTGTCGAAATCGATCGTGCCTGAAGAATTTGCTTGCACAATAAGCCCGGCATTTCGTGTTCCCTGCTCCTCCCGGCCAGGCAGGTCAACGGCAGAGCAGCGGATTGGAAATTATGTTGCGATCGATTTTGGAGGGTCACGCTTCCAGTTGATGTCTCCGCCGGAAACTGCTGAAAACCAGAGAGTTCCGTTGGATATTTCTGTTTTCATACAATCAGGAAAGCACCATCGAACAGATCGAAGTCAGACTCGGGACATGAGTCTCCGAGAACGGTAAACTTTCTTCACCCTTGGGTGTGGCTAACGAACCAAAACAAAATACCTCCGTCTGGTTGGCGCTCAACAATCCGGCCTTTTTCGGGCTATGGTTACCCGGCGTGGTTTCTAGCGTCTGCGTGGCTGCCCACGACACGGCAGCCACGTGGCTCATGAATGGATTGGGCGCTTCGCCGTTGCTGCTTTCGCTGATTGCCACCGCCGCTTCACTGCCCTTCTTTCTTTTTACCTTGCCGGCCGGGGCCCTTGCCGACTTGAGCGACCGACGCAACATTCTGATCGCGGTCTACCTCTGGTTAGCCGCCGCGGCAGGTCTCCTTGCGGTTTTTACCTGGCTACATTGGGTTCACCCGTACTTCATCCTGACCACGGTCTTTTTGCTGGGAATCGGCTTTGCGTTTAACGCCCCGGTCTGGGCGTCCATCATTCCCGAGATTGTCCACAAGGAGGAACTCGCGTCTGCGATCACCCTGGGCGGGGTGCAGATGAACCTGGCCGGAATCGTGGGTCCAGCCTTCGGAGGCCTTCTTTTACCGGTCATCGGCCCAGCGATGCTCTTCTCCCTTAACGCTTTAGCCTTTCTGGCCACGGCGTGGGTGATTTCGCAACGTTACCGCCGCCGGCGGCGACCGGAGCCGCATCTGGAAAACTTTCTAGAGTCCTTTGCAAGCGCAGCGCGTTACGTGCGGTACACGCCGGGAATGCAGATCATCCTGACCCGGGACATTTTGTTCGGTCTTTTTATTGCGGTCGTCCCGGCCCTGGTGCCGGTCGTGGCTTTGCATCATTTGCGGCTCCAAGCGAGCCAGCTCGGGCTGGTGTTCACAAGCATGGGAATCGGATCGCTGGTGGGGGCCACCTTAATACTTCCTTACGCTCGCGCCAAAGCCAGCCCAAACGCGCTAACGATTCTGGCCGGCGTCATTCTCGTCGCGGTTCTTGTCTTGATGGCTATCGTTCCAAACCTCTGGTTGTTTCTGCCCGTCACAGCCTTAGCCGGCGTCAGTTGGACGGTGTCGGCATCCGAACTCTGGATCGCCGGACAACGAGCTGCTCCCGATTGGGCGCGCGGGAGGATGAATGCCGTCCACATGATGGCCTCGCAAGGCGGGGTGGCGGTCGGCGGAGTCCTTTGGGGTTGGGCAGCGACGTCGCTGGGTCTCGCTCCAGCGCTGCTGGGCGGCGCTCTTCTTTTGACGGCCAGTCTGACGTTAGCCCTCCCGCTTTCGATCAACTTCGCCCAGCGCCTCAACCTGGATCCGGTGCCGTTAAAAACGTCACACCAGTTTCCGTTCGCGCCGAAGGCGGAGGATGGTCCACTTACGGTCACATGGGAGCTGATCATTCGTCCGGAAGACCGGGCTGAGTTCCTGGCTCTGACGAAAGAGCTTCGGCAGATCTGGTTACGCAACGGGGCTTTTCTCTTTCGGATCGAGGAATTCCTCGAACGTCCCGGCACCTTCCGGACGGAAATGCGGGTCAACTCTTGGGCAGAGCACCTTAGACAGCACACTCGCCTGACAAAGGCCGAGACCGAGCTTGTGGAGCGCGTTTGGGCGATGCACTCCGGCGAGCAAGAGCGGGTGGTGCGTCATAGCCTTCCCGCAAACCGGCTCTCTACTCCGCTTGGCTTCGGTCAGTTTTTGAAACTGTCTGAGACTCCCGCAGTCAAGCCCGGGAAGGAAAGCGGCGACGGTCAATCAGCCGATTCAATCGGCCAAAGCGATCGGACCGCTTGAAACGACGCGAAGTCATTAGCATCCTCGACGACGAACGGCACGAGCCCAGTGAAATCTTTGTGTGGATCCGATGGCGGGGGCGGAAACTGGGAGTACCACTCGCTCAGTTGGAAGGGATTCGTCTTAGTCCAGTGGCTGCGCAAGCCATTGCCGATTGGCATTACTGGTGTTCGCGTGGTTGAATATCCGGAGCGCTTTACCATGAGATAGCCCGAGGGCAATCGCCTCGGGAAGGCATGTTCAGGGCTGCTGGTGTAAACCGCCTTACTCCTCTCTGATTACCGCGGTGACTTTTGCGGAATCTTTGATCGAGCGACCGTTGATTTATATTTGTGAAGCATTATGCTTCACAAATGAAGACGGCCAGCGTCCGGGAGTTGAGGCAGAATTTCGGAAGCCTTTTGGCTTGGCTTGAAGATGGGCAGGAGATTCAGATCACCATGCGTCGGCGCGTCGTCGCGCGACTGGTTCCAGATCGGCCGAAATCTGCAGCCAAAGTGAGAATGCCGGACTTCGTTGCCAGGCTCAAAAAGATTCATGGCGAGAAGGTCATCAACGCTGAAGAAGCACAGGCGATTCTTGACGAGAACAAAGGACGGATTTGAGCGCTTACGCAGATACCAGTTTTCTCTACAGCCTTTACGTGCAACAGGCGCATTCCGCAGAGGCGGCCGCTTATATGGCAGCGGCACATGATGCGGCACTCCCACTTACAACACTCGGTCGATTCGAGCTTTTTAATGCGATTCGACTCTCGGTCTTCCGGCAGCAACTTAAGCCGCGGGTAGCGGTGATCGACGTACTAACAATCAAAGCGGACATTGAGTCCGGCGTTCTCGGGGTGATTTCGTGCGACTGGGCCGCCGTTCAT